>JANXXR010000402.1 GCA_025350525.1 Deltaproteobacteria bacterium | reverse complement strand
CGGGCGAGCCTTGGTCTTCTCCATCGCCTTGGCGAGTGGCCGCGCATCGGCCGCCGCCAGCGCATAGAAGAGGTGTTGATTGACCTGGAAGTTGAACATCATCTGCATGCGCTCGCCTTCCTTGCCAAAGTATTGAAGGTCCGTCGCCGGTGCCACATTGGCTTCGGCCAGCAAGATGGCATCCTCGCTGCGCCAACTGAGGAATGCACGAAGATCGCGGAGCATGTCGTAGTTCTCGTGCGGCCGGACGCCCGCACCCTTGTTGCCAATGACGAACGGCACCGCGTCCATGCGAAAGCCGCTCACGCCGAGTTGCAGCCAGAACCCCATGATCTTGCGAATCTCTGCCTGCACCTCCGGATTGCGCGTATTGAGGTCGGGCTGGAAGTCATAGAAGCGGTGGAAATACCACTCGCCTGATTGCTCATCGCGGGTCCATGTCGATTTCTGTACGCCCGGAAAAACCATTCCCTGGTTCCATTCGGCCGGGCGCTTCGGCGACCAGACATACCAGTCGCGATGACGCGAGTCCCTGGACGAGCGAGCCTCCTTGAACCACGGGTGCTGGTCGCTCGTGTGATTGACGACCAGGTCGGCGATGACGCGGATGCCGCGCTGTTTGGCGGCGTGCGTGAACTCGACGAAGTCGCCCAGCGTTCCATAGCGCGGGTCGATGTTGTAATAGTCGCTGATGTCATATCCATCGTCGCGATCGGGCGAGGGATAGAAGGGCATCAGCCAGAGCGCGGTGATGCCCAGGCCGGAGAGGTAGTCGAGCCGGCGGGTGAGGCCCTCGAAGTCGCCGATGCCGTCGCCGTTGGCGTCGAGATAGGTGCGGACGTCGCAGTTGTAGAGGACGGCGTCCTTGTACCAGAGGTCGCTGATGACGTCGGGCTGTCCCAATCGGCACCCTCCAGGCAACAACGCTGCGCACACCTGACTACCGAAGACAGTGTCGGATACGCCAGCGCCAGCGTGTAGGCAGGTGCGGATCCACTAGGCAATCCGCTGCCTTTTTGTTCAGTCCCAGGTTGCTTGACAGGCTGGCAGGCCTGCCTCAGTCTGCGCAGCGGTGGATCGAAGTGGCAAGAAGTGGATCGCCACTACCACCGAGGGGATCACCGGCGATGTTCTCAGGCGTCTTCCAGCATTCGATCGACGCCAAGGGCCGCACCAGCCTTCCCGCGAAATTTCGCGACATCCTCTCCGCGCAGGGCGCCGACAAGCTCTTCATCACCCACGACCTCTTCGACGACTGCCTGGTCGCCTTCGCTCCCGAGGCCTGGGCGAAGTTTGCCGAGAAGGTGGCGGCCCGGTCGATGTTCGACCCCGACGTGCGCCGCCTGACGCGGACCTTCATTGCGCCGGCGAACGAGTGCCCGGTGGACAAGCTTGGCCGCATCCTCATCCCCGCCACTCTGCGCGAATCGGTGGGCATCGTCGAGGAAATCACCTGGGCCGGCACGGTGGCGCGGATCGAGATCTGGACGCCCGCCAAGTGGGCGGCGGAGCAGAAGAAGGCGCGGGAGCAGGAGTCGGGCCCCGAGCTGGCGAAGCGCTTGAGCGAGTTCTTCTAGGAGGATGTCGATGACGGGCAAGTTTCCCAGGAACGGCTTTCCCAAGAACGGCTTCCGTAGCAACGAGCCTTCCACTGCGGTGCTGGCCCTCAAGCCCGCCCCCGGCCCGCGGCCCTTCGGCATCGCCTGGAAAGACAACGTGGCCACCGTCTCGGTGCGCGGCGACCTCGACCGCGAGGCGCTCTGGGCCATCGACTACACCATCGGTCGCGCGGCGGCCGACGCGGGGCGCATCGTCCTCGACCTGCGCGAGGTGACCCACCTCGACTACGCCGGCGTTCCCGAGCTGGTGGCGCGGCGCAAGGAGCTGGTCTCGCGCGGCGGCGACCTGCTCATCGCCGTGCGCAACCCGTACGTCTCCAACATCCTCAAGGCGCAGGGCGGCGCGGATCTCGCGCTCTTCCACAGCGTCGAGGAGGCCACCGGCGCCACCGTGGCTACCGCCAAGGTGAGGATGCTGCGCAAGTGAGCGCCTTTGTCCACCGCACCGTCCTCCAGAAGGAGGCGGTCTCGCTCCTGGCCGCGGCGCCGGGGAAGCTCATCCTCGACGGCACGCTGGGCGGCGGTGGGCACGCGCTCGCGCTGCTCGAGGCGGGAGCGCGGGTGGTGGGCATCGATCAGGATCCGGTGGCGCTCGACGCCGCCCGGGAGCGCCTGGCCGGACGCGACGTGGTCATCGCCCACGGCAACTTCCGCGACGCGCGGGCCGTGCTCGACAGCCTCGGCATCGGCGACGTGGACGGCGCGCTGGTGGACCTGGGCGTCTCCTCGCCGCAGCTTGACGATCCCTCGCGCGGCTTCTCCTTCCGCGAGGGCGGGCCGCTCGACATGCGCATGGATCCCACCCGCGGGCAGCCGCTCCTCGAGCGCCTCGACGAGTGGGACGAGAAGGCGCTCTCGCGCATCCTGGACAGCCTGGGCGAGGAACGTTTCGCGCGGCGCATCGCCCGCGAGATCCAGCGGGCTCACGCGAGCCGCACGCTTACCGACACCAAGCAGCTGGCGGAGCTGGTGGCGTCGTCGATTCCGCGCAAGGCCTGGCCCAAGCACATCCACCCGGCGACGCGCACTTTCCAGGCGCTGCGCATCGCCGTCAACGACGAGCTGGGCGCGCTGGCCGGCTGGCTCTCGGAGCTGCCGCGCATCGTCGCCCGCGGCGGGCGGGCGCTGGCCATCAGCTTCCACTCCCTCGAGGACCGCATGGTCAAGCAGGGCTTCGCCAGGCTGGCCACCGGCTGCATCTGTCCGCCGCTGCTGCCCGTCTGCGCCTGCGGCCGCACCGCGCAGTGGAAAGTCCTCACCAAGAAGCCGGTCGAGGCCGGCGAAGAAGAGCTGGCTGCAAATCCCCGTGCCCGCAGCGCACGCCTGCGCGCCGTCGAGAGGCTGTCATGATTCATTCCTTCGATCCCACGCTGCGCGCCGCTCCCCGATCCGGACCAGGGTCGCCCAGCGCCATCCGCCGCGGCATCGACAAGCGCGGCCTCGCCAACTTTGCCGCCACCGCGCTGGCCTGCCTCCTGGTGGCCGCCGCCATGCTGCTGCACGCCTGGGTCCGCACCCGCGTCACCGAGCAGGGCTACCGGCTTTCGCGCCTCTCGGCCGAGTACCGAGACCTCTCCCGCGAGCACGAATTGCTGCAGATCAAGGCGGCCGAGATGAAGAGCCCGCAGCGCATCGAGGAGCTGGCCCGCACCCGGCTCTCGATGGGGCCGCCTTCCCTCGACCGCGTCGTCGTCCTCGTCGGCGGGGCCATGCGCGCCTCGCTCGTCGCCTCGGCGCGGTAGCGGCAGACGATGGCGCGCTCGCATCCAGCTGCTGCAAGCGAGTCCCGCCGCGGGCGTTCTCCCTCGCCGGGATGGATGCGGGTGCGCGCGCTGATGCTCGGCGCCGTGCTCCTCTCGCTGCTCAGCGTCGTCCTGGGCCGCGCCGCCAAAGTCCAGCTCTTCGATCGCTCGCGCCTCGCGCGCCTGCAGCGCGACCAGACCCGCCGCGAGCTGGAGTGGGCGCCGCGCCGCGGGCTCATCCTCGACCGGCTGGGCGCGCCGCTCGCCGTCACCCGCGACGTGGACTCCATCTTCGTCGATCCTTCCGCCTTCGAGTCGCCGCGCGCCCGCGACCGCGCCGCCGATCTGCTGGCGCCGGCGCTGAAGATGGAGCGCCGCAAGGTGCTGGAGAAGCTGGCCCAGCCCGAAAAGAAGTTCGTCTGGCTCAAGCGCAAGATCGACGAGGCCGCGGCGGCCCGGGTGCGCCTGCTCGCCCTCGACGGCGTCGAGCTGGTCAAGGAGCCCAAGCGCTTCTATCCGCAGCGCGAGCTGGCCGGGCACGTGCTCGGCTTCGTCGGCGAGGAGGCGGGGCAGGAAGGCCTCGAGCGCGAGCTGGAGCCGCTGCTCAAGGGCAAGAGCGTGCAGGTGCAGGCCACCCGCGACGCCCGCGGCAACATGGTGCTGGAGCACGGCGTGCCCGACCCCGCCGATCTCACCGGCGCCACCGTCACGCTGACGCTCGACAGCGCCATCCAGCTCGCCACCGAGCGCGAGCTGGGCAAGGCGGTCAAGTCGGCCGGCGCCGTCTCGGGCTGGGCCATCGTTCTCGACGTCAACTCCGGCGCGGTGCTGGCGCTCGCGGGCAGCCCCGCCTTCGACGCCAACAAGCCCGGCCGCGACCCGAACCTCTGGCGCGACCGCGCCGTGCAGGATCAGCTCGAGCCCGGATCCACCATCAAGAGCTTCGTCGTCGCCCGCGCCATCGAGGAAGGCGTGCTGCGGGCCGACGAGCTGCTCTTCTGCGAGCACGGCCTCTGGGCGCACGCCGGCCGCAAGATCCACGACACCCATCCGGTCGATTGGGCGACCCCCGCCACCGTGCTGCGCGAGTCGTCCAACATCTGCGCCGCCAAGATCGGCGAGCGGCTGGGCAAGGAGAAGATGATCGAGGGGCTGCGGGCCTTCGGCTTCGGAGAGAAGACGGGCGTCGGCTTGCCTGGCGAGGCGCGCGGCGCGCTGGGCGATCCGCGGCGCATGGCGCAGATCGCGCTCGACACCACTGCCTTCGGGCAGGGCATGTCGGCGACGGGGCTGCAAGAGACGGTGGCGATGGCGGCCATCGCCAACGGCGGGCTCCTGCTCCGGCCCTACCTGATCGAGAAGGTAGTGGCGCCCGACGGTACCGTGCTCCAGTCGCGCGGCCGCGCCGAGGTGCGCCGCGCCATCAGCGTCTCCACTTCGCGCACGCTGACGGCCATGCTCGAGGAAGTGGTCAGCAAGGGCACCGGCACCCGCGCCGCGCTGACCGAGTACCGCGCGGCTGGCAAGACCGGCACCGCGCAGAAGGTCGATCCGATCCGCGGCGGCTACAGCGAGAAGCGGCTGGCGAGCTTTCTCGGCTTCGTGCCGGCGGAGGCGCCGCGGGTGGCCATCCTCGTCGTCATCGACGAGCCCAGGGGCGCAGGCGCCGACGTCACCGGCGGCATGGTGGCCGCGCCCGCCTGGGGCGCCATCGCCCGCGAGTCGCTGCGGCAGCTGGGCGTGATGCCCGAGCAGTCGCGCGAAAACATCATGGTCTCCTCGATCGGACTCTCTTCGCCCGCGCCCGAGGCCGCCGCGCCTGAGGAGCAGGACGCTTCCGCGTCGGCCGCCAACGAGGTCCAGCAGCTTCAGGCCCGCAGCCCGAAGCCCGAAGCTCGCAGCGTGCCGCCCGGCAGAACCGTCGTCCCCGACCTCGCCGGCCTGGGCGCGCGCACCGCGCTGAGCAGGCTCGCGGCCCGGTCGCTGGACGCGGAGCTGCGCGGGAGCGGGCGTGCGGTCGCGCAGTCGCCCCGCGCTGGAGCGATTGTCAAACGCGGTGCACGGGTCAAGGTCACGCTGGCGCCGCCCGGTTAGCGGGCGTAGAGGGGATTCGTGGAGTTGAGTGAGTTGTTTGCCAACGCCGGAGCGACGGTCCCGACAGAGTCGGCGGCCCTCGACATCCGCGCCCTCGCGGTGGACTCGCGGAGGGTCACGCCCGGTGCGCTCTTCGCGGCGCTGCCGGGCGCGAACCTCGACGGCGCGCAGTTCGCCGTCCAGGCGGTCGGGCGCGGCGCGGTGGCGGTGCTGGCCGAGCGCCAACTCGACGCCGGCGCGCCGGTGGTGGTGGCGCAGAATGCGCGCAAGGCTTTCTCGCTCGCCTCGGCCCGCTTCTACGGCGAGCCGTCGCGCCGGCTCTCGCTCTTCGGGATCACCGGCACCAACGGCAAGACCACCACCGCCTACCTGGTCCAGCAGCTCTCGCAGGCGCGGGGCCTCCACACCGGCCTGATCGGCACCGTCGAGTGCACCTGGCCCGGCGGCCGCCTGCCGGCGACGCACACCACGCCCGAGTCGCACGAGCTGCAGGCGCTCTTGCGCAAGATGGCAGACGCGGGCGCGCAGGTGGTGGCCATGGAGGTGAGCAGCCACGCGCTGGCGCAGGAGCGCGCGGCGGGCTGCACCTTCGCCGGCGCCGCCTTCACCAACCTGACGCGCGATCACCTCGACTACCACGGCACCCTCGACGACTACTTCGACGCCAAGGCGAAGCTCTTTCGCGAGCTCTTGCCGCGGGGCGCGCGCGCCGTCCTCAACCTCGACGACGCCCGCGTGGCCGCGCTCTCGAAGGAGCTGCCCGAGGCGCTGGGCTTCACGCTGCGCGGCTTTCCCGGCGCCGCGCTCTTCGCCGAGCAGCTCCGCTCCGATCTCTCCGGCCTGCGCTTCCGCCTCCGCACCGGCGGCCCCTTGCCCACGCAGCTGGCCGACGTGCAGAGCCCGCTCATCGGCGCGCACAACGCCGAGAACCTGCTCGCCGCCATCGGCCTGCTCCTCGGCTCGGGAGTGCCGCTGGGCGAGATCGTGCGGGTGGTCCCCGAGGCGCGCGGCGCGCCGGGCCGCCTCGAGCGGGTGCCGGATGCGCAGGGCAGGGTGGTGCTGGTGGACTATGCCCACTCGCCCGACGCCCTCGCGCGGGTGCTCGACGCGCTCCGCAACGCCGCCGGATCCGCGCCGCGCGTGGTCTGCGTCTTCGGCTGCGGCGGAGATCGCGACCGCGGCAAGCGCCCGCTGATGGGCGCCGCCGCCGCCGAGCGCGCCGACCTGGTGGTCGCCACCAGCGACAATCCGCGCAGCGAAGATCCCATCTGGATCCTCGACGAGATCGAGCCGGGCCTCAAGAGCGCCGGCAAGCGCGCCGTCGATCCGCGCCACGCGCGCTCGGGCGCCGAGGGCTACTGCATCGTCCCCGACCGGCGCGAGGCCATCGAGGTGGCCCTGCGCTGCGCGGAGCGCGGCGACGTGGTGCTCATCGCCGGCAAGGGGCACGAGGACTACCAGATCGTCGGCGCGGAGAAGCGGCCCTTCGACGACCGCGCCGAAGCCCGCCGCATCCTCGAGGAGCTGCAGCGCGATGAGCGCGGGCGACGCGATGATGATGAGGGCGAGCCATGAGCGCGCGCTTCACCCTCGAGCAGGCGGCCTGGGCGGCGGGCGCGCAGGTGCACGCGCCGGGCGGTCCCTTCGCGGGCGTCTTCACCGACACGCGCGCGCCGCTCCAGGGTGGCCTCTTCGTCGCGCTGCGGGGCGAAAATTTCGACGGCGGCAACTTCCTCGCCCAGGCCGTCGCGGGCGGCGCTGCCGGCGTGCTGGTCCCCTCGGACGCGGTGGGCAAGGCGCCGCCCGGCGTCGCCGTGCTCTCGGCCATCGACACCGGCCGCGCGCTCGGATCGCTGGCCGCCGCCTGGCGCCGGCAGCTCCCCGAGGTCCGCGTCGTCTGCATCACCGGCTCGACCGGCAAGACCTCCACCAAGGAGCTGATCGCCGAGGTGCTCGCCGCCGCCGGCCCGACGCTCAAGACCGAGGGCAACCTCAACAACGAGATCGGCGTGCCGATGACGCTGCTCCGCCTCGGCCCCGCGCACCGCTACGCCGCGGTCGAGAGCGGGATGAACCACCTGGGGGAGATCGCGCGCATCTCGGCCTGGGCCGACCCCGACGTCGGCGTCGTCACCAACGTCGGCCCCGTCCACCTCGAGGGCGTGGGTTCGCTCGACGGCATCGCCCACGCCAAGGGCGAGCTCTTCCATGCGCTGCGCGGCAAGGGCATCGCCGTGGCCAACGCCGACGACGCGCGGGTGCTGCAGCAGGCCCGGCTCTCGAAGCGCAAGCTGGTCACCTTCGGCGCCTCGTACGGCGCCGACGTGCGGCTGATCTCCGCCCACCACCAGGGCCTCGGGCTGCGCGTCGAGCTGGAGTTCTCGGGCGCGCGCCACCTGGTGGACCTCCAGCTGATCGGCACCCACAACGCCGGCAACGCCGCTGCCGCCGCCGCGGTGGGGCTGGCGCTGGGGCTCTCCGCCGAGACCATCCTGCGCGGCCTCGCGCACGCCACCACGCCGGGCCGCCGCATGCGCCCGGAGCGGATGCAGAACGGCGCGCTGCTCATCGACGACTGCTACAACGCCAACCCTGCGAGCATGAAGGCCGCCCTCCTCACGCTGACGCATCTGGTGCAGGGAAAAGGGCGGGCCATCGCGGTGCTGGGCGACATGCTGGAGCTGGGTCCCACCGAGATGGATCTCCACCGCGACGTGGGCCGCTTCGCCGCCGGCGCCGGCCTCTCGCTGTTGGTCTGCCTGGGGACGCGGGCCAAGGCGCTGGGCGAAGGCGCGCAGGAGGCCGGGCTCTCCGGCGACAGCGTCGAGTGCGTGGAGCACGTCGAAGAAGCGGTGCGCCTGGTGCAGTCGCGGGCGCGCCCCGAGGACGTGATCCTGGTGAAGGGCTCGCGGGGCATGAAGATGGAGCGCATCAGCGACGCGCTCATCGGAGCCTCGAAAGCAGGGGAGCACTGATGCTCTACATCCTCCTCTTCCCCTTCTCCGACCGCATCCCGCTTTTCAATGTTTTCCGCTACCCGACCTTCCGCATGCTGATGGCGGGGCTGGCGGCGCTGGTCATCGGCCTCTTCCTCGGACCCAGCTACATCGAGGCGCTCAAGAAGCTGCAGCGCGGCCAGAGCAACATCCGCGAGGACACGCCCGAGGCCCACCAGAAAAAAAGCGGCACGCCCTCGATGGGCGGCGGCCTCATCCTCTGGGCCATGCTCTTCGGCACGCTGCTCTTCGCCGACCTGACCAATCGCATGGTCTGGGCCGCGCTCATCTTCACCATGGGCTTCGGCGCCATCGGCTTCGCCGACGACTGGCTCAAGTTCTCGAAGAAGAACTCCAAGGGGCTGGCGGGCAAGAAGAAGCTCTTCTGGCAGACGGTGATCTTCATCGCCGTCATCTGCTTCTTCTTCGTGGACTGGCACACCTTCTCGCTCACCCTCGACACGCGGCTGGCCATCCCCTTCGTCAAGATCAAGACCTTCAACCCGCACCTGCCCTGGTACGTGTACCTGCCCTTCGCCTTCATCGTCATCGTCGGCACCTCCAACGCGGTCAACCTGACCGACGGCCTCGACGGCCTCGCCATCGGCCCCACCATCGTCAGCGCGCTGACCTTCATGCTGCTCGCCTACCTCGCCGGCGCCGTCATCAAGGGCCTCAACATCGCCGACTACCTCTTGATCCCGCACATCGAAGGCTCGGCGGAGCTGGCCGTCTTCGGCGCCTCGATGGCCGGCGCGGGCATCAGCTTCCTCTGGTTCAACACCTATCCGGCCAGCGTCTTCATGGGCGACGTCGGCTCGCTGGCGCTGGGCGGCGGCCTCGGGGCCCTCGCCGTCCTGACCAAGAACGAGGTGGACAGCGCGCTCATCCACGGCGTCTTCTTCGCCGAGATCCTCTCGGTGATGCTCCAGGTCTTCTGGTTCAAGCGCACCGGCCGGCGCATCTTCAAGATGGCGCCCATCCACCACCACTTCGAACTGCAGGGCTGGGCCGAGCCCAAGATCATCGTGCGCTTCTGGATCGTCTCCATCCTCCTGTCGCTCATCGCCCTCGCCTCCCTGAAGCTCCGATGAACCCGATCCGAAATGCGCCGCAGGCGCCTCCCTGCGGGTCAACGGCGAGCGGAGCAAGACCGTGACCGACACCTTCGAAGGCCGGCATGCCCTGGTGGTGGGCCTCGGGAAAAGCGGCGTTGCGGCGGCGGCGCTCCTGCGCGCCCAGGGCGCCACCGTGGTCGGCGCCGACGACGCCAAGGTGACCTTCAAGGGCGAAGTGCGGCCGGTGACGCCGGCGGCGCTCTACGGCGTGGACATCCTGGTGGCCAGCCCCGGACTTTCGCCGGCGCTGCCCATCTTCAGCGAGGCGCGCTCGCGCGGCCTGCAGATCCTCGCCGAGGTGGAGCTGGCCTCGCGCTTCATCGAGGAGCCGATCCTCGGCGTCACCGGCACCAACGGTAAGAGCACCACCACCGCGCTCTGCGGGCACCTGCTCGAGGCGGCCGGCCTGCGCGTCTTCACCGGCGGAAACCTCGGCAACGCGCTCTCCAACCGCGTCGTCGAGGGCAAGACGCTCGACGTCACCGTCTGCGAGCTGTCCAGCTACCAGCTGGAGGGCATCGACCAGCTGCGCTGCGCCTCGGCGACGGTGCTCAACGTCACGCCCGACCACCTCGACCGCTATCCTTCGCTCGACGCCTACGCCGCGGCCAAGGCGCGCATCTTCGAGAACCAGCGGCAGGGCGACAGCGCCGTCATCAACCTCGCCGACGCCCGCGTCGCCGCCCTGCAGACCAAGCCCGGTGTGCGGCGTCGGACCTTCGATCCGCGCGGCCCCGCCCAGGCCGACGGCGCCTGGCCGGTGAAGAGCAAGATCCGGGTCGGCGCGGCGCTGCTCGACCTGACCGCGCCCACCCTGCGCGGCGCCCACAACGTCGAGAACGCCCTCGCCGCCTGCCTGCTGGCGCGGCACCTGGGCGTCGGGGCCGAGGCGCTGCAGCGCGGGCTCGACACCTATCCGGGCCTGCCCCACCGCCTCGAGCCGGTGCGGATCCTCGGCGGCGTCGAGTGGATCAACGACTCCAAGGCCACCAACGTGGACAGCGTCGAGAAGTCGCTCACCGCCTTCGAGGGCGGCGTGGTCCTGATCCTCGGCGGCCGCGGCAAGGGCGCGCCCTATGCGCCCCTGCGCGAGCTGATCCGCAAGCGGGTGAAGGCGCTGCTCACCATCGGCGAGGACGCCGGGCGGATCGCCGCCGAGCTTTCCGGAACCGCGCCGCTCACCGCCTGCGGAGATCTGGTCACCGCGGTCGCCAAGGCGCGCGAACTGGCGCGGGCCTCGGACACGGTGCTGCTCTCGCCCGCCTGCGCCTCCTACGATCAGTTCAAGAACTTCGAAGACCGCGGCGATCAGTTCAAGGCGCTGGTGCGGAGGCTGGCATGAGCCTGAGCGCCGCCGCCGGAACGCGCGTCTCGCAGAGGAGAGCGGAGTCGATGCGGCCCGTCTTCCGCTACGACCCGGTGCTCCTCTGCGCCGTGCTGCTCCTCACCGCCTTCGGCGTGGTCATGGTCTATAGCGCCAGCGCCGTCTACGCGAGCGCGCGGCTGGGGGACGGGCTCTGGTTCTTCAAGCGGCAGGCGCTGGGCGCGGGGCTCGGCATCGCCGCGCTGCTCCTGGCGATGAAGATCGGCTACCGCCGCCTCGAGGAGCTGGCGGTGCCGCTTTTGGTCCTCTCGCTGGTCCTCCTGGTGCTGGTGCGCGTGCCCGGCCTCGGCCACGCCGCGGGCGGAGCGCAGCGCTGGATGCGGCTTGGGCCCATCACCTTCCAGCCCAGCGAGATCGCCAAGCTCTCGCTCATCCTCTGGCTGGCGCGCTCGCTGGCCAAAAAGCAGGACCGCATCCGGCTCTTCTCGGTGGGCTTCTTGCCGCACCTCTTCATGCTGGGGCTCTTCACCATCCTGCTCATGCTCGAGCCCGACTTCGGCACCACCGTGGTCCTCTGCGTGCTCACCTTCGCGCTGCTCTTCGTCGCCGGCGCGCGGGCGACGTACCTGTTCGGCGTCCTCGGGGCGCTCTTGCCCATCGCCATCTTCGCCGTCTGGCGCTCGCCCTACCGCCTGCAGCGGGTACTGACCTTCCTCGATCCCTGGAAGGATCCGCAGGGCCACGGCTACCAGACGGTCGAGTCGCTGCTGGGCTTCGGCGCCGGCGGCTCGCTGGGCGTCGGGCTGGGCGAGAGCCACCAGAAGCTCTTCTTCCTGCCCGCCGCCCACACAGATTTTATACTAAGTATAGTCGGCGAGGAGCTGGGCTTCGCCGGCGTGGCCGCGGTGCTCATCCTCTTCGCCGTCATCGTCTGGCGGGGCCTCAAGGCGGCCCACGCGGCGCCGGATGGCTTCGGCTGCTACCTCGCGCTCGGCCTCACGCTCCTGCTCTCGCTCGAGGCCATCGTCAACGCCGGCATGGCGCTGGCGCTGCTCCCCACCAAGGGCATGGCGCTGCCCTTCCTCTCCTACGGCATGAGCAGCGTCATCTCCTCCTGCCTCGCGGCCGGCATCCTGCTCTCCATCAGCGGCGGCGCCGGCGGCTTCCTGCAGCGCGGCGTGGGAGCGCAGCGATGAGGCTCCTGGTCGCGGGCGGGGGCACCGGCGGCCACCTCTTTCCCGGCCTGGCGCTGGGCGAGGAGGTGAAGACGCGCCACCCGCGCAACGACGTGCTCTTCGTCGGCTCGGCCCGGGGCATCGAGGTGCGCGAGGTGCCCAAGGCCGGCTATCCGCTGGAGTTGATCGACATCGGGCCGCTCAAGCGCCTGGGGCTGGCCGGCCTGGTCCGCGGGCTCTTCCGGGTTCCGCTGGCGCTGGCCCAGTCGCGCAGCATCTTGAAGAAATTCGACCCCGACGTGGTGGTGGGCGTGGGCGGCTATGCCAGCGGGCCGGTGGTGATGGCGGCCTTCCTCATGGGCATCCCCACCGCGGTGCAGGAGCAGAACGCGCTGCCCGGTTTCACCAACAAGCTCCTCGGCCACCTGGTCCGGGCCGTCTTCATCGCCTTCGAGGAAGCGCGGGCCAGCTTTCCGGCCTCGCGCACGCACCTGCTCGGCAACCCCATCCGCCGCGCCTTCCTCGACAACTACCTGCGCACCAAGACGCCGGAGGAGCGGCTCTCGCTCTTCGTCACCGGCGGCTCGCAGGGCGCGCACGTGCTCAACCTGCGCGTCGCCGAGGCGATGGAGATCCTCGCCCCGCAGATCGGCCACCGCCTGCGCCTGCTGCACCAGACGGGCGTCAAGGACCAGGCGGAGATGGCGCTGCGCTACCAGAAGCTGCGTCCCTACGGCTTCGAGGCCACCGCGGTGGCCTTCAGCGACGACATGCCGCGCGCCTACGCCTCCGCCGACCTGCTGATCTGCCGCGCGGGCGCCACCACCATCGCCGAGCTCACCGTCTGCAAGAAGCCGGCGATCCTGGTGCCGTTCCCCTTCGCCGCCGACGATCACCAGACGGTCAACGCCCACGCGCTGGTGGACGCCGGCGCCGCACTGCTCCTGCCCGAGCGGGATCTGACCGGCGCGACTTTGGCGGCGGAGCTGCGCGGCCTCGAGTCCGACCGCGCGCGGCTCGCGAAGATGGCGCGGGAGAGCGGAAACCTGGGGCGGCCGGAAGCCGCGCGGGAGATCGCCGACGTCTGCGTCTCGCTCTGCTCCAGGCGGCTCATCCGCGAGGGCCGCAACCTGCCGCCGGCCCGCCCTTAACGACACTGAAGAGGATCCAGTGAAGCTCCGCTATTGATTATCGTGGATCGAATCGAGTACATTCGCGAGATGGTTCCGTAAACCGAAGCGCAGGAGGATCGAAGCCGCAGTCAAAGGAGAGGGGAGCACGGGTGTTTCGCAACAAGAAGGTCAAGGTCCACTTCGTCGGCATCGGCGGGATCGGGATGAGCGGCATTGCCGAGCTCCTCCTGAACCTGGGCTATGGCGTCAGTGGCTCCGACCTCAAGGAGAGCGAGATCACCCGCCGCCTGGCCGCGCTGGGCGGCGTCATCGCCATCGGCCACTGCGCCGAGAACGTCGCCTCCGACGTGGACGTGGTGGTGACCTCCAGCGCCGTCCGCCGCGCCCAGAACCCGGAAGCGTTGGCCGCCAAGGGCCGCGGCATCCCGGTCATCCCCCGCGCCGAGATGCTGGCCGAGCTGATGCGCCTCAAGGAAGGCGTGGCCATCGCCGGCAGCCACGGCAAGACCACCACCACCTCGCTCATCGCCACCGTGGTCGCGCACGCCGGCCTCGATCCCACCGCGGTGGTGGGCGGCAAGCTCAACGCGCTGGGCTCCATCGCCAAGCTGGGCAAGGGCGAGCTCATGGTCGTCGAGGCCGACGAGTCCGACGGCTCGTTCTTGCGGCTCTCGCCCACCATCGCCGTCATCACCAACGTCGACCCCGAGCACCTCGACTACTACGGCACCGTCGAGGCGCTGCAGCAGGCCTTCGTCGACTTCGCCGACCGGGTGCCCTTCTACGGCCTCGCCGTCCTCTGCATCGACCACCCGGTGGTGCAGCACCTGATCCCGCGGCTCACCAAGCGCCACGTCACCTACGGCATCTCGCCCCAGGCCGACTGGCGCGCCGACGACGTCCAGCTGGCCGCCTTCCAGGCGCGCTTCATGGTCTCGCACCGCGGCACGCAGCTGGGCGAGGTCAACCTCAAGATGGTGGGCGCGCACAACGTCCTGAACGCGCTCGCCTGCTGCGCGGTGGCGCACGAATTGGGCATTCCCTTCCGCACCACGGCGGAGGCGCTGGGAGAGTTCCAGGGCGTGCAGCGCCGCTTCACCGTGCGCGGCGAAGTCAACGGCATCACCGTGGTCGACGACTACGGGCACCATCCCGCCGAGATCAAGGCGACGCTGCTCGGCGCGCGGGCCAGCTTCCCGCACCGCCGCATCGTCTGCGCCTTCCAGCCGCACCGCTACTCGCGCACCCGCGATCTCCTCGGCGAGTTCGCCACCGCCTTCAACGACGCCGACACGGTGGTGCTCACCGAGATCTACGCTGCCGGCGAGGATCCGCTTCCGGGAGTGAGCGGCGCGCGGCTGCACGAGGCGGTGCAGGCCTGCGGGCATCGCGACGCCTCGTTCGTCGAGCGGGCCGGCCTCGCGCAGAAGCTCAAGGCCACCGTGCGCGGGGGCGATCTGGTCCTCACCCTGGGCGCCGGCGACATCACCCACGTCGCCGAAGAATTGCTGGGGCTCCTCCCATGAGCGCGCTCCCGGCCAACCTGCGCCGCGCGGCCCGCGGCGAAGTCATCGAAGGCGCGCCGCTGGCCGCCCGCACCAGCGTCCGCGTCGGCGGGGCTGCCCGGTTCTTCGTGCGGCCCCGCGATCCGCAGGCGCTGGTCGAGGTGCTGCGCGTCCTCGCCGCCGAGAGCGTGGGCTGGTTCTCGCTGGGCGGCGGAGCCAACACCATCGTCGGCGACCTGGGCGTGGACGGCGCGGTGCTGCGGCTGGCGCAGGACTTCGCCAACGAAGCGGTGGAAGAAGCGGGCGACCACGTGGTCCTCACGCTCGGGGCCGGAGCGCCCATCGCGCGCTTCCTCGCGCTCTCCCGCGAGCAGAGCGGCAAGG
>JANXXR010000253.1 GCA_025350525.1 Deltaproteobacteria bacterium | reverse complement strand
CGCGGGCGTTGAGCGCGATCATGGTGGGACCGTCGATCTTGCCCTCCAGCCTCTGCAGCGCGGCGACGGCGGTCGCGGGCAGATCGGCCCGGTAGAGGAGGACGGCGCGGTAGTCGGGGAAGGCGCGGCGGTCGTCTTTGAGCACCACCAGGTCGAGGGCGCGGATCTCGGCGTCGGTGGAGTAGAGGTCGGTCAGCTCGATGGCCCCGTCCTGCAGCGCGCGGTAGGCGAGGTCGTGCTGGAGGCCGCGCACTTCCGCGTCGGAGAAGCCGTAGACCGCGCGCAGCCGGGGCCAGCCGTCCTTGCGCTGGAGGAATTCGTTGCTCAAGCCGAAGCGCGCCTCCGGGTGTCGCAACAGATCCGAGAGCGTCCGCACCCCCAGCCGCGCCGCGACCGGCCGCCGCACGCCGATGGCCCAGGTGTCCTCGAACCCGAGCGGGCCGCTCATGCGCAGGCCGCGCTGCCGCAGAAACTCTTCCGGCGGAGCGCCTCGCGCAAGCTCTTCCGCCAAGGTGCCCGTGTACTCCGGGTAGACGTCGATCTGCCCGGCGGCCAGCGCGTCGAAGAGGACCCGTGTTCCTCCCAGCTCGCGGCGGTGGGTCGCGGCGAGGCCCGCGCGGCCCAGCGCCTGCTGGACGATCTCGCCCAGCACCACCGACTCGGTGAACTGCTTGGAGCCCACGCGCACCGGCGCCGCGGCGAGGAGCAGGGCGAGGCAGATCATGGCGCCGCCGTCCGCGGTCGCTGCGCCTGGACGAAGCGCGACACGAACGCATCGGCCGGGTTGCGGACGAACTCCGCGATGGCCCCGCGCTGGACGATGAGCCCGTCGCGCAGCAGGACCGCCACGCCTTCCCGCCCGCCCGGGCCGTCCGCGGGGGCGCAGAAGAACTCCGCCTCGGCGAGGTCGTGGGTGACCAGCACGACGGTCTTGCCCAGCCGCGCGAAGACCTCGCGCAGGTCCTGCTGCAGGTCGAAGCGGGTGATCGGGTCGAGCGCGCCCAGCGGCTCGTCGAGGAGCAGCACCTCCGGGTCGAGCATCAGCGCGCGCATCAGGGCCACCCGCTGCGACTGCCCACCGGACAGCTGCGCGGGATGGCGCGGCAGCGCTGCCGCCGGGAGCCGGGCCAGGTCTTGCAATTCCGCCGTTCGCCTGGCGATGCGCGGCTCGTCCCAGCCGAGCCAGCGCGCCAAGAGCGCCACGTTGCCGGCTGCGGTCAGGTGCGGAAAGAGCCCGCCGCCCTGGATGACGTAGCCCATCTTGAGGCGCAGCGCGCGGCCGGGCGGCTGGCCGCGAAAGAGCACCTCGCCCGCGTCGGGTGTCGCCAGCCCGTTGAGCAGGCGCAGGAGCGTGGACTTGCCGCTGCCGCTGGTGCCGAGGAGCAGCGTGGTGGTTCCTTCCAGGGCGGTCAGGTCCACCGGCCCCAGCACCCGGACGCCGGCGTACGCTTTCATCGCCCCGGAGACGCTGAACACCATCTTGCGACCTTATCCGGTTTCCGTCGGGCGGGCCGACATGTCCATGGTAGAGGTTCGCCCGCGCGGGGACGCAGCCTACGAGGAGCCGTTGATCTTCCGACCGATCCGCAGGTGGCTCGAGGACATCCCCATCGCCGACCCGCTGCGGCGGCGGCACGCGGTCACGCTGCAGATCTTCGCCTGGGCCTTCTGCCTGGGCGCGATCACCCTCGAGGCGGCGCGCGCCGTCAGCCAGCGCCACTTCTCCATCACCACCGCCATCAACGGCCTCGACGCTTTTCTGGCGCTGCTGGCCGCGTACTGGCTGCGCAAGGGCCGCTACCGGCCTGCGGCGCTCTTGATGGTGGTGGGCTTCGGCACGGTGCTGGTCCTCGCCACCGCCATCGGCGGCCTGCAGTTCAGCCGCGACGGCGTCCGGGCCTTTGTGGTGGTCCTGACGCTGGCGGCGCTTTTGCTCGGGCGGCGCGCGCTCTGGACCGCGTGCTTCGCGGGGGTCGCGGCCATCACCGTCGCCGCCGCGCGCGACTTCGGACACCTAGGCGGCCTCGGGCCGCATCCCGCGCCCATCTCGGTCACCGCCCTCTTCGTCTCCAGCGCCATCACCTACCTGATCCTCGCCATCGTCCTCGACCGCTTCGGCCTCACCATCCAGGAGACGCTGCGCAGCCAGAAGCGGGCGGAGAGCGCGCTGCGCAACAGCGAGGAGCTCTTCCGGGTGGCCTTCCAGACCACGCCCAACTCGGTGAGCATCTCGCGCCTGGACGACGGGGTGATCATCGCCGTCAACGAAGGCTTCACCCTGCTGACCGGCTGGCCGCGGGCAGAGGCGGTGGGGCGGACCTCGGCGCAGCTGGGGATCTGGGTCGACCTGGTGGAGCGCGAGCGCATGTTCGAGCTGGTGCGGCGCGAAGGCATCATGCGCGACTTCGAGATCCGCCTGCGGCGGCGCGACGGCAGCACCTATCTCGCCAGCGTGACCTCGCAGCGCTTCGAGCTGGGCGGGCTGCAGCACCAGCTCATCCTCTCCCGCGACGTTACCGCCGAGCGCACCGCCGAGAGCGAGCGCAAGCTCCTCCAGGAGCAGCTGCTGCAGTCGCAGAAGCTGGAGAGCATCGGCCGCGTGGCCGGCGGCGTCGCCCACGACCTGAACAACATGCTCACCGCCGTGCTGGGCTACACCGATCTCCTCGCGCCCGGGCTGGTCACCGAAGAGCAGCGCTTCGACCTCGAGCAGATCCGGCTGGGCGGACAGCGCGCAGCCAGCCTGACCCGGCAGCTCCTCTCCTTCGCGCGCAAGCAGCCCATCGCGCCGCGCGACCTCGACTTGAACGAGCTCATCGGCAACCTGTGCGGCCTCCTGCGGCGGGTGGTGGGCGAGCAGATCGAGTTCGTGCTGCGCCACTGCCCCGACGACGCCTGGGTCCGCGCCGACGCCGGGCAGATCGACCAGGTGCTGCTCAATCTGGTGGTCAACGCCCGCGACGCCATGCCCGACGGAGGGCGCCTGTTGGTCGAGACCAGCGTGCTGCCCGCGGCCAAGGTCGGGGCGGAGCGCGTGCCGGGGCTGCTCGCGCAGGACCACCTGGTCATCGCGGTGAGCGACACCGGCTCCGGCATGAGCGCGGAGGTGGTGGCGCACCTCTTCGAGCCGTTCTTCACCACCAAGGAGCAGGGCAAGGGCACGGGGCTGGGGCTCGCCACCTGCTACGGCATCGTGCAGCAGGCGGGCGGACAGATCGGCGTCGCTACGCGGCAGGGCGAAGGCTCGACCTTCCGGGTCTACCTGCCGCGCCTTGTGGGAGCGCACCTCGCGGCGCCGGCCGCGCTTGCCCCGGTGGCGCTGGGCGGCAGCGAGACGGTGCTGCTGGTCGAGGACGAGCCGCAGCTGCGGGCGCTGGCCTCGCGGGTGCTGCGCGAGAACGGCTACCGCGTCCTCGAGGCCTCCGACGGAGTGCACGGCCTCGAGGTGGCGGCGGCCTACAGCGAGGCCATCGACCTGCTGCTCACCGACGTGGTCATGCCGCGCCTGGGCGGGCGCCAGCTGGCTGATCAGCTGCGCAGCTCGCGGCCCTCGGTGCGGGTCCTCTTCGCCTCGGGCTACTCCGACTCGCCGGCTCAGCTGGTGGCGGCGGGCAGCGCGCTGTTGCAGAAGCCTTTCACTTCCGCGACCCTCCTGCAGCACGTGCGCGAGTCGCTCGACGGTTGACCTTTTTGCGCAGGGGTGTCGATCGCTGTCCGGGTCGTTCGACTACCAGGCAAGGAGGAGTCAACCATGCAATATCTTCTGCTCATCTACGAGAACGAGAAGCGGTACGAGAAGGGCTACGACCCCAAGGAGATGGCCGCCTACGGGGCCTTCGGCAAGGAGTTCGGCCCCGCCATCAAGGGGGGCAATGCGCTCCAGCCCACCAGCGCCGCCACCACGGTGCGGGTGCGGGACGGCAAGCGGCTCACCACCGACGGGCCCTTCGCCGAGACCAAGGAGCAGCTGGGCGGCTTCTACCTGATCGAGGCCAAGGACATCGACGAGGCCATCCACATCAGCGGCAAGATCCCTGCGGCGCAATACGGCTCGATCGAGGTCCGGCCGATCATGAAGTTCGATTGACCGAGCTGGATCGCATCTGCCGCGAGGAGTGGGGGCGCCTGCTCTCCGCGCTGATCGGCGCGGTCTCCGACCTGGACATCGCCGAGGAGGCGCTGCAGGATGCCTTCGCGGCCGCGGTGCCCGTCTGGGCCG
>JANXXR010000217.1 GCA_025350525.1 Deltaproteobacteria bacterium | reverse complement strand
TCGACCGCGCCATCGCCAAGGACTTCCTGCCCCGGCTGCGGGCGGCCATGCCCCAGGTGGAGCTCCTCGAGAGGGAGGACGCGTACGGGCGCGAGTTCCTCGACCTGAAGCTCGCCGTCGCCGTGGTGGACGGGCCGGACGCGGCCCTGGAGCACATCGCCCGGTACGGCAGCCGGCACACCGAATCCATCTGCACCGGCGACGCCGCGCTGGCGGGCCGCTTCATCTCCGAGGTAGACGCGAGCTGCGTCCTGTGGAATGCCTCCACCCGTTTCAACGACGGCGGCGAACTGGGGCTCGGCGCCGAGATCGGGATCTCCACCAGCAAGCTCCACGCGTACGGTCCCATGGGCCTGCGCGAATTGACCTGCACGCGATTCGTAGTGCGGGGAGACGGCCAGGTCCGTACATGAAGCAAAAAGGAAACAGCAACGTGCCCAACTCGCCCAGCCAGATTGCGCTCTCCCAGAAGTCCGCCAAGACCGATCCCGACCGGGCCGCCGCCCGCGCCGCGGTCCGCCTCGACGACGATTCGCAGCGCACCGCCGTCGCCGCCGCCCGCGCCGCCCTGGAGAAGAAGGCCGACGAGGTGGTGGTCCTCGATCTGCGCGGCGTGTCGGGCTACACCGACTTCCTCGTCATCGGCTCGGGCCAGAGCGACCGGCAGATCGAGGCCATCGCCGAGGGCATCGAGAAGGAGTTGAAGGCGCAGGGCCATCGCAAGGTGGGCTCCGAAGGCGAGCGCGGCGGACGCTGGGTGCTGCTCGACTTCGGCGACGTGGTGGTCCACGTCTTCCACCAGGACGAGCGCACGCACTACGACCTGGAAGGCCTCTGGGCCGACGCGCCGCGGATCGAGGTCGCCTCCTGAAGGTCCGCCTGCTCTCGGTGGGCAAGGACAAGGGGCCCACGGCAGAGCTGGCTGCCGACTACGCCAGGCGGCTGCAGCGGTTCGCCGAGTTCGAATCGTTTGAGCTCAAAGCATCGGGGATGGAGAAGGAAGCGGCCGACATCCTGGGCCGGGTGCGCGGCGAGCTGTGGGCGCTCGACCAGCGCGGCGTCGAGCTGACCTCGGAGCAGCTGGCCGAGCGGATGGGACGCACGCAGATCACCCTCTGCATCGGCGGCGACGAAGGCCTCGCCGAGCAGGTGCGCAAGGAGGCGCGGCTGGTCTGGTCGCTCTCGAAGCTGACGCTGCCGCACCGGCTGGCGCGGGTGGTGGTGCTGGAGCAGGTGTACCGGGGGTTTGAGATCTTGCGGGGGGGGCCGTACCATAAGTGAGAAAGCCGTTTTTCAGCCGTCGACTGTGAATGAGGCGCTGGCGTCAGCTTTTGCGGCGCCCAGACGGAAGATGCGCAACAGATGCTTGCCGTGCGTTGCCGGGATGCGCGTAGAAAAAGGCGCGCGGAGCTCGGTGCGGGGCGATTCGTCGAGCTGCAGCTCCAATGGGCCGCCGCCTCTCGGGGACAAGGCGCGCACCGGAATGGTCTGGACTTCGTCGGGGAGATCGCGGCTGCGCAGGAAGAAGTCGCCGTCGCGGGGGAAGGCGAGCTCGGCATGCGCGCCCCCGCCCGCGGCGCTGCTCAAGGTGCGGACTCCCTCGTGCGCGGCCCAGTCGTAGAAGCGGGAGCCGAGGTCGAGGCCAAAGGTGCCGTGCATCGCGCAGCGGGCCTGGGGCGCGGTGCCGGGGACGAACTTTTCGTGGACGGTGGCGGGGCAGTGCGCGGAGGCGAGCTCGCCCGAGAGGGCGCAGATCTCGCGCTCGTCGAACGGCGCCGTCGAGAGCGGGGCCGGCTTCTCGATGCCCGCCATCGCCAGCGCGAGGATGCGGTGGAAGAGCGGCGCGGCGCCGGTGATGCCGCTGACGTGGCGCATGGTCTCCCCGCTCATGTTGCCGACCCAGACCGCGACCGTGCGCTCGTGGGTGAAGCCCACCGTCCAGTTGTCGGTGAAGGCGCGCGAGGTGCCGGTCTTCGCCGCGGCCGGGAAGGGAAAGCGCAGGGCGTTGTCGAGGCCGAAGGCGGGCGCGCGGGCGGCGGGGTCGGCGAGCATGTCGGCCACCAGCGCGGCAGTGGCCGGCTGGAAGAGGCGGCGCTCGCGGGAAGGCGCGGGCGAAAGCGCGCGGCCTTGCGCATCGCGCGCTTCCTCGACGAAGCGCAGGTCGCGGTAGAGACCCCCATGGGCCAGCGCCAGGTAGCCGCGGGCAAGCTCCAGCAGCGAGACCTCGCCGTCCCCCAGCACCAGGCCAAGGCCGTAGTGGTCGGCGTCGAGGGTCAGGCTCTCGAAGCCGGCGCGCCGCAGGGTCTGCAAGAGCTCCGGCGCGGAGACCTTCTCCGCCACCCGCACCGCCGGCACGTTGTACGAGCTGGCCAAGGCGACCCGCGCCCGCACCGGACCGTGCGCGCGGCGGTCGTAGTTCTTCGGCATGAAGTCGCCGAAGTGCGACTCGACGTCGGAGAGCAGCGTGGCCGCGGTCAGCCCGTGCCGCGCCAGCGCCTGCGCATAGGCAAAGGGCTTCAAGGCGCTGCCGGGCTGGCGCAGCATGCGGACGCCGTCGATGCGGCCGCTCTTCTCCTCGTCGAACCAGTCCGGCGAGCCAACGTAGGCCAGGACCGCGCCGCTTGCGTTGTCGAGGACGATGGCGGCGGCACTCCCCACCCGGAACTCGCCGAGCGCCGCCACCTGCTCCCTGAGCGCCGACTCCACCGCAGCCTGCAGCGAAAGGTCGAGCGTGGTCCGCACCTGCACCGCCTCCGCCGGAGCGGCGTGGCGCGCCACCGTCTCGACGAAGTGGGGCGCCGCGAAGGCGCGCTGCTGCCGCGCGACGCCCCCGCGCGCGGGCCTTCGCGCTAGCGCCGCGATGAACTGCGCCTGCGCCAAAGTGAGCGCGGCAGCGGGCCGGTCGAAGTAGAACCGCGCCGCCGCCTCGACGCCGCGGACGTCCGCGCCCAGCGGAACGCGCGTCAGGTACTGCTCGAGGATCTCGCGCTTGCCCAGGGTCCGCTCGAGGCGGAGCGCAAAGAGCAGCTCGGACATCTTGGACAAGACCCCGCGGGGGTGCGGCCGCAAGAGTCGCGCGAGCTGCATGGTCAACGTCGAGCCGCCCTCGGCGAAGCGGCGCGTTTTCAGATCGTCGCGCAGCGCGCGGAAAAGCGCCAGCGGATCGACGCCGGGATGGAGGAAGAAGCGCTTGTCCTCCGCCTGCACGAAGGCCTGCCAGACGTGAGCGGGCAGCGCGTCCAGGTGCGCGGGCGCGGCGTATCCCTCGTCGCGGGAGGCGAGCTCGCGCAAGAGCGTTCCGTCGCGCGCCTCGATGCGCAGCGAGACTGCCCGCCGCAGCGACAGCTCATCGCGCGGCACCGGCCAGAGCACGGCGCAGGGCAGCGCAAGAGCCGCCGCCAGCGAAAGCCAGCCCGCGGCGCGCGACGGGAGGGAGCGCGCCTTCACGGCGCCCTGGCCAGCGGCTGCTGCGCGACGATGGTCAGCATCCCCGCCTCGGTGCGCCCGAACACTTCCGGCGCGTACATCTCGGCCGCATGCGCCGGCTTGACGATGAACTTGCCCGGCGTGGTGGCCCGGGCCACGAAGGTGGCGAGGTGCACGCCTGGCGGCAGGTGGTCGGAGAAGTAGACGACGCGGTCGTCGCGCTTCTCGCTGTACGTGAAGGGGCTCCAGAAGCTGCCTTCGCCTTCGGTGCCCTCGCTGTCCTGCGCCTCCTCTCCCTGCTCGCGCGGCTCGACCCGCGTGGTCGCGAGCGCCGTGTCCACCGCCTCCAGACCGGCCGGCAGCGGGATCTCCACGGCGACGAAGTTGCGCTCCTGCGGCGTCGCCACCCGCACCCGGACGCGCACCAATTCGCCGGCGGCGAACTGCGTCGCCTGCTTGCCGGTCTCGCCGTACGGCTCGAACCAGCGCTGCACAAAGAGGCCCTCGCTGCGCGGCTGCGCAGGCAGCTCCAGCGGCGCGTACCGGAGCAGCGCCGTGTAGTAGAGCGAGCCCGTCCCCACGACCGCGAAGGAGAGCGGCAGCTGCGCCCCGCCCGAGGGCAGCTCGGCGATGGGCACCTTCTTCGAGACGACCGCGAGCGTGCGCTTGCGGAAGTCGGCGCTGGCCAGCTCCTTTCCGCCCAGCGAGACCCGCGCGGCGAAGTCGGGCGCCTGCCGCTCCTTGACGCGCACCACCTCGGCGAGGCCCATCAGCGCGTAGGCGGCTTCCTGGGTGTTGCGGTACGCCCCGCCCCGCCGCACGCCGGTCAGGTAGCGCGCGATCTTGGCGACGAAGGGGTGCGCGGGCTTCAGGTCCACCAGCGTCTGCAGCACCATGCCGGTGGTCCGCGTATCGCTGGAGAGGAGCGCGGCGTACGATCCGGCGCTGCTCTCCTCGAAGTGCACCTCGCGCGGCGTCTCGCGGGCGGCGTCGAGGAGATCCTGGAGCAGCGCTTCCGCATGCGCCCGGTTGCCCTTCCCGATGACGATGGCGTCGGCCAGCTGCGCCTTGGCGAAGAGCGGCAGCTTGTCCTTCTCGGCGTAGAGCTCGTCGTAGTCGGCAGTCTTGGGCACGCCCATCCGCGCCAGGACTTGCAGGGCAAAGATGCGCGTCTCGCGATCGGGCCGCACCCGCTCGCAGAGCAATTCCCCTGCGGCCACCGCGGTCAGGTAGCGCCGCGCCCGCACCAGCACGTCCTTGTGAACTGGAGAATCCAGCTCCTGCGCGCGGGAGAGGGCCAGCGTCGCGTAGATCGACGGCCAGGCGTACGCGCAGGTGTTGCCCGGCCAGTAGGCGAAGCCGCCCGACGGCAGCTGCAGCTGCTCGATCTTCGCCACCGTGTCCGCGACGACGGCGTCCGGATGCGGTGGCTCGCCGAAGACGCGCTCCACCTCGCGCAGCGCCACGTAGGGGACCAGCCGCGAGGAGAGCTGCTCGAGGCAGCCATAGGGATAGTCGGCGAGCTGATCGATGGCGTCGCCCATTCCGCCCAGCGCCGTCGAGGCGAGCGAGAGCTCGAGGCCGCCCACGTCCTTGCGGACACCCTGCGGTGGGACCAGCCCCTCGGCGCGCGCCTGCGTGGTGTCGCCCGCGACCGCCACCGCTTCCAGCTCCACCGGCAGCTGGACCGGGATCACCTGCTCGACGGCGTCGGTCAGCTCTCCCGCGGTGGCCCGGAAGCGCAGCGTGGCGTTGCCGGCCGCGGCGCCGCGCAGCTTGAAGCGCACTTCCCTGGCGACGCCCGCCTCGACCGTGACGGTGCGCTCGGCCTCGCCCGCGAGCTGCACGCCGCCCGCCACCTGCGCGGAGATCTTTACCTCCAGCTGCTTGACGGAGTGCACCGAAACGCCAGCCTCGAACTCGTCGCCCACCCGCGCGAAGCGCGGCAGCGCCGGCAGCACCAGGAGCGGCAACGCCACCGTGACGCGGGTCTCGCCGCCGCCGAAGCGATCCCGATCGGTGACGGCGACGGCGAGGATCCGGAAGGTGGTCAGGTTGTCGGGCAGCTCGATCTCGGCGTGCGCCTTGCCGTTGGCGTCGGTGACCAGCGTCTGCCAGAGCACGGTGGCGGCGAACTTGCTGCGCACGTCGCCGGGCGGTCCCAGGCCGCCGCCGCCGCCGGGCTGCACCTCGCCCTTCTCGCCGAACTTCTGCCGCCGCACCAGGCGCGGCAGCGCCTCGCCCACCGCCACCGCGAGCGCGTGCTCGGGAAAGAGCGCCGCCACCGGATCGGGAAGTTGGTAGCCGGTGAGCCGCAGCACCGCCTCGTCCACCGCGTAGAGCTGCACCTCGGCCGGCGCGCTGACCGCAATTTCCACCGGCACCTTCTCCCGCGGCCGGTACTCCTGCTTGGGCGTGGTCAGCGTTACCTGTAGCATCCGCGTCGCGGTGCCGACCTTGAGGTTGACGTAGCCGATGCGCACCGAGGGCCGGCCCGGATCGTCGCCGGGCTCGAGGCCGCCGTCCTTGACGCGCTCGCGGACGAGGATGACGCCGGCAAAGACGTTGGGCACGTGCTCCTCGCGGATGGGCACGTCCACCGTGTTGGCCGTACCCGAGAGCTCGACGACGCGCGCGTCGGTGACGCCTTCGCGCTCGACGGAGATGAGGGCGCGGCACGACGGATACGGCGACTTGATGAGCAGGTGCGCCGTCTCGCCCACGCGATAGGAGGGCTTGTCGGGCACCACCTCAACCTTCTGCGAATCGCTGCCCTGCCAGGCGGCGAAGCCCGCGCCCACCGCGTAGATGCTGGAGGTGGTCAGCGCGAGGCGGCCCTTCGCGTCGCGGCTCTCGGCGCGCAGGTGGTAGAAGCCGGGCCGCGCCAGCTGGAACTTGCAGTCGGTGCCGCTCTGCACCTCGCAGGAGGCGGCTTCCTCCTCCACCGGCTCCTCGAGGGTCTGGTAGATGCCGTTCACGCCGCGCTTCCTGACCGCGTGCCACGAGCGCAGCGACGCAGTGAGGTGGACCTTGGCTGCGACGCGCGTTCCATCGGGGGCGGCGGCGATGATGGGCAGCGTCAGCATCTCGCCGATCTTCGCGAACGAGCTGAGCGATCCCAGCCCCACATAGTAGGCGGCCGGGTGCACCAGCACCGAGGCGCGGCCCGCGACGCGCTGCCGCGAGACGTCGGCGACCTCGGCCTCCAGCGTGTAGCGCGCGGCGCGGTCGCCCGGCGCGTCCACCGTGCCGGCCTTGATGGCGAGCGTGCCGTCGCGCCTCACCTCGCCCTGCCCCGAGGCGAAGAGGCCG
Organism: Deltaproteobacteria bacterium; assembly: GCA_025350525.1. GTDB lineage: Bacteria > Myxococcota > Myxococcia > Myxococcales > 40CM-4-68-19 > 40CM-4-68-19. Next base: position 528 of record JANXXR010000217.1, on the reverse strand, counting down.
TTGTCGTGGGCGGGTGCGTGGTCGTCCCAGTTCCAGGTGGCGCGACCGAAATGGAAGCCGTCGGCGCCGGGCGGCGCGAAGTTTTCGGTGATGCGGGACGCGCTCCACTGCACCTGCGCGCCGCTCATGGCGCCGCCGAAGAGGTAGCGGGCGATGACAGCGCCCTTCAATTCGTCTCCCGCGGTCAGCGCCGTGCCGGCCACCTGGACGTCCACGCGGAACTGCGGCGCGCGGTACTCGGCGACGACCAGGCTGCCGTATCCGTAGGTGATGCCCTTCGGCGCGGCTGCCGTGAGCGTGAACTGGCCCAGGCGCGCGGTCTTCGGGATCACCGCGTCGGCGGTGAAGGTGCCGTAGCGCGAGAGCGTCAGCGCCTGGGTCGAGATCGGCTTTCCGTCGGGGTCGGCGACCTTCAGCACCACCTCGGCGCCGGCGGGAGTGTGCAGCTCGCCGGCCTGCTGATCGCGCAGCACGCCCTTCACGTGCACGGTGTCGCCCGGCCGGTAGATGCCGCGGTCGGCGAAGACG
>JANXXR010000153.1 GCA_025350525.1 Deltaproteobacteria bacterium | reverse complement strand
TCGAGAACTTCTTCTGCAAGCTCAAACGCTATCGGCGCGTCGCCACTCGCTACGAAAAGAACGCCGCCAACTTTCTTGGCTTCGTCCTGTTCGCCGCCATTCGCGTTTGGCTGGCCTGAGTTTGAAGACAGGCCCTAGTTCTGCGCTAAGTTCTGCGCTAGGCTTTCCGCACGCGGCCGGCAGCGGCGCTGGCGAAGCGCATCAGCGGGCCCAGATCCACCTTGCCCTGCTGGACGATGGCCGAGACCAGCGCCCGCCCCAGCCGCGCCAGGTCGGCGAGGCGGCCGATGCGGTCGGCCACCAGCGACAGCCGCGCCTGCTCGCCCGGCGCGGAGGGCCGCTGCAGCTGCTCGCGGGCGCGGTCGAAGATCTCGAGCGCGCGCTCGATCTGCAGCAGCTCCCGCTCGCGCAGGACGCGGGAGATCATCTTCCAGATGTCGGTCTCCGCCTCGAAGAATTCGCGCCGGTCGCCGGGCTTGCGCGAGCGGCGCACCACCGCCCAGTGCTCGAGCTCGGCCAGCGCCATCGAGGCGGCGCCAGTGGAGATGGCCAGCTGCTCGCACAGCTCGGCGGCCACCAGCGGCTCGCCGCGCAAGTAGAGGAGGGCCCAGATGCGGCCCATCACGCGCTTGAAGCCCCAGAACTCCATCAGCGAGCCGACGGCATCGGCGACTTCCTGCAAGAGCTCCATCTCCTTCACCATTGGTCATCCCATCGCTTCGAAGACTGCTAGAGCAAAGCGCACCACGGAGGCGCGGAGGCTTTAAGTGTGGCCTCGGCCGCGACCATGCTCGGACGGGCGCTGACCTCGGGCCCACCAGTCCTTTCTCCGTGCCCTCTGTGCCTCCGTGGTGCGCTTTAGCCTTTCAAAGGGAGCCGCTCAGTGCGACCGGGAGAGGAGCATTCGGGCGACCTGTGCCAAGAGCTCGCGGGTGGGGCTCTCCGGAATCCGCTCCAGCGCCGCCAGCGCCGCGTCGCGCTCCTTCTCGGCGATGCGCCGCGCGGCCCCCAGCGCGCCGGTGTGCGCGAGGCGCTGCGCGAAGGCCCGGGTCCGCACCCGCAGCTCGTCCTCGGGCAGCCCGCGCAAGAGCGCCGCCATCTCCTCCCGCAAGGGCGGCAGGCGCTTCAAGGCGATGGCCAGCGGCAGCGAAGGCTTTCCTTCGGCCACGTCGGCCAGCACCGCCTTGCCCATGGTGGCGGCGTCGGCCTCGAAGTCGAGCAGGTCGTCGGCGATCTGGAAGGCCGACCCCGCCCGCAGCCCGAAGTCGTGCAGCGCCTCGCGCACCGGCCGGGGCGCGGCGGCGGCCAGCGCGCCGGCCTCGCCACAGAAGGCAAAGAGCGAGCCGGTTTTCAGGTGCGCGATCTGCAGCGCGTCCTCGGAGGTGAACTCCGTCGAGCCGCGCAGCGCCAGCTGCCGCGCTTCGCCCTCGACCAGCCGGCGCAAGGTCCGCACCAGCGCCTCGACGGCGCCCGGCGCCTTGGAGCGCAGCGCCAGATCCAGCGAGGCGGCCAGGAGCCAGTCGCCCGCCAGCACCGAGACGGCGTTGCCGTAGGCGGTCCGCGGCGCCGGCAGGCCGCGGCGGGTGAGGCCATCGTCGATGACGTCGTCGTGGAGCAGCGTCGCCGAGTGCACCAGCTCTGCGGTCAGCGCCAGCGCCACCCTGCCGCGCGACCGCTTGCCCGGCGCCGCCGCCCGCGCCGAGAGCAGCACCAGGAGAGGCCGCACGCGCTTGCCTCCGGCGCGGACCAGGTCGGCCGCGGCGTCCTTCAGCCCGCGGGGCGCGGTGAGGGCGGCGGCGAGCAGCATGCGCTCCAGCCGGGGAATGCCCTCCAGCGCCTGGGCGGTGGGAAGCAACTGCGCCGCCGAGGGCCGCGCCTCCGGTCGCGCCGCCGCTTCCTGCAGCTCCGGCAGGCCCGCCGGCGAGATCGCACCCATGCTCATCCTCTCATCTGAACTTTCAAAATCTTGTGAAAGATGTAACGGCGGGGCGCATCCCTGTCAACAGCGCACCGGCCGCGCGCTGTGGTACAGGAGCCCGATGCGAACCCGCCTGCTCCTTGGCGTAGCGGCCGTCCTCGCTTCCTCCTGCATCAAGCGCGTCGGGCCCACGCCTCTGGACGAGCGCTCCGCCACCTCGGGGACGCCCCTCGTCTTCGCCGAGACGGCCGAACTGCCGGAGGGCTCGCAGGTGACCTGGGACTTCGGCGACGGCACCCCGCCCGTGACCTCTGCCCGCGTCACCCACGCTTTCCTCAAAGCCGGCGTCTTCACCATCGTCGAGACCATCCAGGACAAGGACGGCAAGACCCGCACCGGCCGCACCCACGTGGTCTCGGGACTGCGCCCCGTTCCGATGGCGGTGCCGGGCGACGTCCGGGCCGCGCTCATGCTGCCGGCGCCGTGGGCCAAGGTTCCCCTCCACCGGCAGGTGGCCGGCAAGCTCGGGCTGGGCGGCTTCTTCGACGAGGTGGCGCGCACCGTCAGCGACGCCGCCGGCTTCGACGCGCTCGATCCCAAGGCGGCGGAGGCCAACGGCTTCGATCCGCAGAAGGGCTTCGCCTTCTTCACCGTGCCGCAGGACCCGGAGGCGCTGGTGCTGGCGGCGGGCATCGCCGACGAGGCCAGGTCCCTCGAGGCGGCCCGGCGGCTGCTGGGGAGCCAGAAGGCGGTGGGCCGCTACGGCGGCGGCGCCTTCCAGCTCGCCGAGTCGAAGCTGTCCGACGGTACCCCCGTCCTCCTCGGCCAGAACGCCGCCGGCGACAAGGTCGGGGTGCTGCTGCGCTACGGCTACCTCTACCTGCGCACTGCCGGCGCCACCGATCCGCTGCTGGCGCTCAAGGGCGTGGCCGCGCTGCCGCCCGACGCGGGCCTCTCGGCCGACGCCGGCTTTCGCAGCGCGCTCCGCCACACCGGCACCGGGGACGCCATCTTCTATTCGAAGGCGGCTGACGGCGCGGGCGGCATGCGCTACGGAAGCGAGCTGGGAGCCTCCGCCTTCGCCGTGCTCGAGAACCCCGACCTTTTGCAGGTCCGCATCTTCTCGCAGCTCAAGAACCTCTCCGGCGACCCGCTGGTGGCCGCCTTCAAGCCGCAGCGCGATCCGCCCGACCTCGCCGGCAAGCTGCCTCCGGGCGCCTCGGCCTACCTGCGCCTCTCGGCAGCGCCCGACGCGCTCTGGAAGGAGCTGTCGCGCATGTCCGGCGCCGACGCCGCCCGCCTGCGCGACCGCGTGCAGGAGACCACCGGCCTCGATCTGGAGAAGGACCTCATCCCCTCCTTCGCGGGCAACGTCGGCGTGGCCGTCTACCTCGACGCGACCTCCCTGATCGAGGCGATCATGGGCGAGGAGGTGGGCTCGTTCGACAAGTCGGCCTTCGTGGTCGCGGCGCAGCTGACCAACCCCGCCACCGTGCAGGCGGTGCTCGAGCGCGCGCTGAAGGGAAGGCCCGAGGGCGAAGGGCACGGCGACCGCGTCGAGCTGGGCTCTGCCAGCGTCTTCCGCTTCGGCGAGGCGGCGCAGGCGGCCATCAAGGACAACCTGCTCTTCCTCACGCTGGGGGGCGGCGCGCCCGCTGCTCCTCCACCCGAGCCGGCTCCCAAGAAGGGCAAGGCCAAGAAGGCCGCGGCGCCGGTGAAGCCCGCG
>JANXXR010000147.1 GCA_025350525.1 Deltaproteobacteria bacterium | reverse complement strand
AGGAGCAAATGGCGCGGGGCGTACGGATAGAGACTTCTTCGGGCGATAGCGTCCAGTCCCTCCTCGAAAGTCTCGATGCTCGCGGTGCCAACGTCGTTGCCGGTGCCATCGCTGTCCTGGCGCTTGATTCGCTCGAGCGCGGCCCAGGCTGCCTGGAGCTCTTCCGGGCTGTAGGGCGGTGCGGTCTTCTCGTCCTGGCCCCGGTCGACGACAACCACGTGCCCACTCCCGGCATAGCGAGCACACCGGCCGAAGCGCTGCACGAGGCTCGGCCAAGGAGAGAGCTCAGTAACCAAGCAACCGGCCGAGATGTCGACGCCGGCTTCGACCACCTGAGTGGCAACGATGATGCGGTCGATTCCGGCCGAGCAGGCAGCGCGGCTCAGAAAGCGCTCGCGCCAGACGATGCGCTCTGCGGGTCGGAAGCGGCTGTGAACCAGCTCGACACCGGTGGTACGTCCCAGCGCGCGCAGGGCGTCGAAGGCGCCGCAAGCCCGGTCGACGGTGTTGCACACCACCAGAGTGATGCGGCCGTATTCACCGGCGACGAGCGCATTATGCTCGTCGAAAACGCGCTGGGCGAATGACTTATTGTCCTTGTCGGGGATGCTTGCCGTCGCGAGCGTCTTGCGGATGGCGCCCAGGCCGCTGTTGCGTTCCTCAAGGGCGACGACGGATGGGTCGCGGCACCACTCACTGTGACGCTGCTTGGTGTCGACGCTTTTCAACCAGGCCGGCTGCAGCGTAGCGCTCATCCACCATGTGTGGCGCGGCCGCAGACCCTTGGCCGCGTCATCGTCGTGGAAGGCTTGCAGTTGCGCGCTGGTCGCGAGGCCCACATCCATCAACTGGACTTCATCCATCACCCAGAGCGCGTCGTGACTGAGCAGGCCGAACTCCAGCGGCCAACGCGCGCGTCCGCTGGCGTAGCCGCGGTTCAGGGACCGCGACAGCAGCATGTCCTGCGTGCCGATGAGCACTGCAGGCTCCTCCGGGAATAGGGTCCACTCTCCACCGGCGTCTGCCCCGCCCATCAGCAAATGCACACCAACCTTGCCGCCATGCGGCCCCGACCCACTCCAAAGCAGCCCGCGGCGGTCAAAGGCCTCACGGACAACCGCTTCGGTCTGTTCAGCCAGCACACGCATCGGCAAGCACCAGACCAGCCGTCGCGGCCAAGAGTCGTCGGCGCGGTGCAGGCGGTGCCAGTTCCACGCGGCGAGGACGCCCAGCGTCTTGCCCATGCCGGTGGGGATACGAATGACCTGGCTCCGCAACGAGGATGCGCTCGCGAGTGACCGCTGCCAGGCGTGCGGTGCCGCCGAAGAGCCGGCGAGCTGCGCGAACGAGGAGTCAAAGTTGGTCATCGGCAAGTTCTGGCTCCCTGAAGTGGGGACTCGAATGCAGGTAATGAGAGCGCGCGGTGCTCGTTCACTTCAAGTGAAGGCACGGTTCCCTTCCGCGCCTCACGCGACGCACCCTACTCGCCACCTGTGTCACGCCGGGACACACTCCCCTCGAGCCCCGCCAGGGCGCTCCTGTGCTCCCTCGCCACCGCCCCCCGCAGCTCCCTCGGCTCAATCCCGCTCACCGCCGCCCCCAGCCCCGTCAAGTACGCCACCAGCGGCGGCCCCAGCGCGACCTCCAGCCGCACCTCCACGCTCCCGTCGCTCCGCCGCTGTGCCACCTGGCTCGGGTGCACCTTGCGCTCCATCAATAGATCAGCCAGCTCGGGTGCCACGGTGAAGCGCACCTTCCGCGGCCGGCCGCTCCACATCCCGAACCGGGGCCTGAGCATCTCCTCGGCGCTGAAGCCCTGCGGCAGGGCGAAGCGCTCTTCCGTCAGGCGCACGGCGTCGAAGCGGTCGACCAGGAAGAGCTTCTCCCCTCCGCTGCGGTGGCAGCGCGCGATCAGGTAGATGCCCTCCTCGGCTACCCGCAGGTGGTAGGGGTCGAGCTTGCGCTCGGCGCCGCGCCGCCGCCCCTTCGCGCCGCGCGATCGGTACCGCGCCGCGACGGTCAGCCTCTCATCGATCGCTTCGACCAGCCGTTGCACCAGCTCGCCCCGCGAGCGGTAATCGCGGCCTCCCTGCGGCGCGCTTACCAGCCCCTCGGAAGCGCGGAAGTGGTCAGCCAGCCCCTTGGGCAGCGTGGCGCGGATCTTCTCCAACGCGCTCGCCGCCCCGTCGTGAAGCACAGTCCCGGCGAGACCTGACATCAGCTTCCGCGCCGCCATCAGCGCGACCAGCTCGCTCCAGCTCAGCGAGAGCTGCAGCCGGTGCCGGTAGCCCTCCAGCATCCGCCACCGGGCCCGCCGGCCGTCGAGCGCCGAGGTGAGCGGGAAGCCCGCGTCCTCCAGCACCCGGAAGTCGCGGTAGACGGTGCGGCGCTGCGTCCCCAGCTCTCCCGCCGCCTCTTCGAGCTCGACGCCCTCGGGCCGCACCTCGAGCAGCGCGAGGAGCCTGAGCTGCCGGGCGAACGCTTCACCGCGCATGAACCCTCGCATTCCTCAAGCTAAGGCAGCGCCCCAGAAGACGTTCGAGTGATCGAAGGTACCGAAGCGCATGATTCCTCCCATTCCGCAAGCTAAGGCAGCGAGCTTGGGAGAATTGCAGGATCAATAGTTCGCGCGAGGGGCGTCGAACCCTCGCGCACTCGACGGGGGCCCTCGCCCAGCCCGAGCGCAGCGGTCATCTCCGCAACCTTAGTGGCGTGGCCGTCGGACGTTCGCATCTTGGCGCCGCCACGCTTTGATGAGGCCATGGATCGCCTGTAGAGAAGTGAGACGAATGGTAGAGGCCTACGAATCGCATCGCGATCACCTCTCCTCTGCCCCGACGCTGGTATTGATCGAGCGCTTCATCAGCGCGAGAGCGACTACTACTACTGCCCCGTATGTACTTCAGATCATCGTCTGAATCTTCAGCGGGACGTGGCGGCCATAGTGCTTCTCGCCGGTCCCCTTCGCGTGGCCGAGGAAGTCGTCGCAGTAGGGCGCGAAGCCTTTGTTGCCCGCGAACGTGCGGACCGTGCGGCGCGCCCAGCCGAGGTGGAAGAGGCCGGAGCCCTCCGCCGCCTTCAGCCACTTCTTGCGGAAGGCGGCGCGCACCACGGCACGCTCGCGGTCGCTGCGGGCGCTCTCACGCGCTTTCACGTACTCCCGCAACGCGACCGCTGGCACCCTGCCCGCCTTGATGTCCGCCGCCTCGCAAGCTTCGTAGATCGCGTGTGGCCAGCCCTTGGCACCCTCGCCCAACGGCACGAAACCGTGCGCGAGCAGCTTGCGGGCCGCCTCAGCCACTTCGGCGCTGACGGGCACCCAGGCCGGTACCCCGGACTTTGTGAGCGGCAGCGCCAACACGGCGGCGGCCCTCGGCAGACCTTCGGCGACGAGCGGCCGGCCATCGGGCAGGGCCTCGACCGCACCGGCCTGGGCGAAGCGGCGGATCTCGCGAACGTGCCGCCCGGTCGTCATCAGCAGGTCGAACGCCCAGCGATACGGGCCCTCCTCGAGCTCGGCGCGGATCTCCTGGAACCTCCCCTCCGTGATGGCTTTCTTGTCGGTCGCTGGTTTGCCGGGGCTCGGGCGGTCCAGCATCCCGAACGTGGGGTCCGTCGATGGGGAGAGCTCGAGCGCGACCCTGCGCAGCCAGGAGAAAAAGCGCGCCAGCACCGCGATCCGCTGCCCCGCTGACTTCGCCTGCTCCAGCGGCTCCTTGACGTGCTCGCGGAGCCACTGCCGCTTCGGCTCGTCGCCTCCGTGCACGCGAAGGTCGGTGTCGCCGAAGTGCATCGCCCACCAGGCGAGCTGCTGGCGCTGGCAGGCGACCCACTCCGGGCTGTTGCCTTTGACGTTGAGGCTCCAATCGAGGAACCGCCCCGCCAGCTCCTCGTCGAGCACCAGCGGCTTCTCCTTGGCGTGCCGAGGTGGCGTCGGCGTGTAGCCGGCGGGGTCGAGCAGGAACCGCTTGTAGTGCTCCTCGGCCGCGTCCTCGCGGTCGCAGCGCGTGGACACCTCGAATCGGTCCCCACCGATGCGCTTGGCGATGTAGTAGACCCGCCGGCCGCGCTGATCCTGCCGGATGTAGCCGCCCCTCCATGTGTCGAGGTGCCCTGGTTTCGGCGCGGCCTTCGGTGCCCGGGGCACCGGCAACTCCATCACGTTGCCCGACGACTTCCTCATCGTGGCCCCCTCCTGCTGTTCGCCTGAACGGGGCCCGCCGTTCAGGCAGCCGCCTGAATGGCGCCTGAATGGAAGCATAAACCATCACCCGGAAGCCCTCAAGTCGGGGCTTCCGGATGACACCTAACCTACTGTATTTATTTGGCGGAGAGCGAGGGATTCGAACCCCCGAACGGTTGCCCGTCTCCTGATTTCGAATCAGGTGCCTTCAGCCACTCGGCCAGCTCTCCAAATCAAGCGCGATCTAGCACAAACAAATTGGCGGAGAGGGTGGGATTCGAACCCACGATACGTTGCCGTATACACGCTTTCCAAGCGTGCGCCTTCGGCCGCTCGGCCACCTCTCCAGATCACTTCCTTCGCGCGCGAAAGAACTCCTTCAGGACGGCGCCGCACTCGGCGGCCAGCACCCCGCTGGCCACCTCCACGCGGTGGTTCAGCCGCGGGTCGCGGGGCAGGTCGAAGAGCGAGCCCGCGGCGCCCGCTTTCGGATCCGGCACCGCGTACACCAGCCGATCGATGCGGGCGTTCACCACCGCGCCGGCGCACATGGGGCACGGCTCCAGCGTGGCGTAGATCGTCGCGCCGGTCAGCCGCCAGCGGCCCAGCGCGCGGGCTGCTTCCTGCAGCGCGAGGATCTCCGCGTGCGCCGTCGGATCGTGCAGCCGCTCGCGCGCGTTGCGCCCGCGCCCGACCAGCCGGCCGGCGCAGACCACCACCGCGCCGATGGGCACTTCGCCCTCGGCAGCTGCCAAGCGCGCTTCCGCCAGCGCTTCCGCCATCCAGGTTTCGTCCATTGATTCCAAAGAGCAGGGGCGCGGGGTGTAGCACGCACGCGCGGGCGCCCGCAACCGATCACGTCAGCGGCCGCGACTCCGCCAGGACCTCGCGCATCACCTCGAGGAGCTGGTTCAGGTCGAAGGGCTTGCGGACCAGCCGCCGCACGCCGCAAATCTCGGCGACCTTGGCGTGCACCGTCACCGCGATGACCGGGATGGCACGGATGCGCGGGTCTTCCTGCTGCATGTCGAGGAACTCGAAGCCGGACATCACCGGCATGGTCATGTCGAGGAGGATGAGGTCGGGCAGCGGGTTGCGCAGCAGTTGCTGCAGCGCGTGCAGCCCGTTGCGCGCCTCGAGGACGTCGAAGCCTTCGGCCTGCAGGACCGCGCCCAGGGTCCCGCGGATCTCCTCGTCGTCGTCCACCACCAGCACGCGGC
>JANXXR010000138.1 GCA_025350525.1 Deltaproteobacteria bacterium | reverse complement strand
CAAGATCGCGGTCGCCGCGGTGGTGGTCAACGGCCTCAAGTGGCGGGTGCATGCGCCCTTCATCGCGCGGGAAGCGCTCAAGGCGTACCTGATCGGCGGAGCGCTCGGCCAGCCGCCGGCCGCCCGCGCGCGGCGCGTGCGCCACCGCAAGAAGCACAGTTAGACTTGGGGCCGTGAGAGCGGTCGTCCTCTACACGCGCGAGGGCTGCAGCCTGTGCGTCACCGCGCGGTCGGTGATTCTCTTGGTGCGGCGCGAGGTGGAGTTCGACTTCACCGAGGTGGACATCGGCGGGGAGGGCGACTTGTACGAAGACCACAAGCACGACATTCCGGTGGTGACCATCGACGGAAGGCGCGCCTTCAAGTACAGGGTCGATCCGCAGGAACTGAAGAAGAGGCTGACCGCGTGAGCAAGCCGTACTCCGGAATCCCCATCGACGAGAAGCGCACCTGGGTGGTGCCGCGCATCCTGAAGGAGGCGTTCGTCGCCTTTGCGCTGGTGGCCGTCGCGGCGGTGGGCATCTCCAAGGCGGTGCAGCACTTCGGCGGCAAGGCCGCGCGCGCCCGCAGCGCCGTCGAGGCCGACGACGTCAACTACGCCGCGCCTTCGATCCGCCTGCCGGCGCGTGGGGGCGGCGAAGTCGACCTCGCGGCGCTGCACGGCAAGCTGGTGCTGGTGAACTTCTGGGCCACCTGGTGCCCGCCCTGCCGCGAGGAGATGCCCAGCCTGACGCGGCTGGCGCAGCAGTTCGACCCCGGCAGCTTCGAGGTGCTGACGGTCAGCGTCGACGACGGCTGGGCGCCGGTGGACCAGTTCCTGGCGCAGCCGAAGACGCCGTTCCGCGTGGTGCTGGACGAAGGGGCGAAGACGTCGCGGATCTACGGCACCAGCAAGTTTCCCGAGAGCTACCTGGTGGACCGCGAGGGAAAGGTCCGGCTCAAGTTCGTAGGGCCGCGGAACTGGATGGACCCCAACCTCGCCACCTTGCTCGAATCCTACGGCGCCCGGCGGAAGGGCTGACCGGACCCCCCCTCAAAAAAAAATTAATTTTTTTTTAGGGGGGAGGGTCAGCTCTCGCGTCGGGAGAGCAGGGTGGCGAAGAGGGCTGCCACCGCGCAGACGAGGCCGGCGTAAGCGCCAAAGAGCGGCTCGGATTCCACCACCGCGATGCTCCGCCCGACGGCCCGCAGCGCATGCGCCCGGGTGGCCCACGGTAAAAAAAGCCCGGTAAAAACTGCGGCACCGCCCGCTGCCGCCAGCTGGGCGAGGCGGAAGGTGCGGTCCTGAGCGGCGTCGGCCCTGCGGGCGCGCAGATAGATGAGGACCAGCACGGCCGCGGCCAGCAGCAGGACCGGCCAGGCGGCCACCACGCCGATGACCTCTTCGTCCTCCCTGGTCCAGCGCCAAGGGAAACAGAGCATCAAGAGGAGCAGGGCGCTCGCGCCAGAGCCCCACCGGTCGGCGGGAGACAGGCTGCGGAAAAAAGAGGAGAGGTCGGCAGCGGCCTTGCGGGCTTCGTCCGCGGGTGAAGGCGTGGGGGAGACCGGCTCGGACAAATAGGGGCGCCGCGGCTCCGCGATGAGGGCCGCGGAAGGCGAGGGATTCCAGCCCCCTGGCCGCTTGCCTGTCCCCTTTCGCAAGCGGTCGGGCATGCGGCTGCCCGACGGCGCCGGACCGACGTCGGTCTTTTCGCCTTCGACGGGGGTCACCTCGTCCAAGCCCAGGAACGAAGTATCCAGAATCTCATCGCAATTGTCGCAAATGGCCGAGCCTTCGGGGGCCATTTCGCGGCAGCGGGGGCATCGCACGGAGGGTACCCTACCGGACTGCATCGCCGCCGGGCAAGCAACCGGCTTTTCCTTGTCGCGCCGCGCCGCAAAGGGCTATAAGCGGACCCGTACCGCGAGCTTCAAAAAAATAATTTTTTTTTCGCGGGAGCTAGGAGACGGCGGTGCCGATCAAGGTCGCACTGATGGGCTTGGGAGCCATCGGGCGCGGCATTGCCCGGTGCGCCCTCCAGAAGTCCGAGCTGGAAATTGTCGCGGCCATCGATCTGGACCCATCGCGGGTGGGCCGCAAGCTCGCCGACGTGTTGGATGCCCCGGCCCCCGACATCATCATCGGCTCCGACGCCACCGCGGAAATGAAGAAGGCGCAGGGCGGCATCCTGCTTCACGCCACCGGCAGCCGTCTCGATCAGGTGGAAGGCGAGCTGGCGCAGGCCCTGACCGCCGGGCTCTGCGTGGTCAGCACCTGCGAGGAGCTCTCCTATCCCTGGCTCCGCCATCCCGAGATCGCCGAGCGGTTGGACAAGCTGGCGCAGAAGCGGAAGCTGGCGCTGCTGGGCACCGGCGTGAACCCGGGCTTCGTGATGGACCGCCTGCCGGCTACGCTGGGCGCGGTCTGCGGGCGCATCGACCGCGTCCGCGTCATCCGCGTCGTCGATTCGCGGACGCGCCGGGTGCAGCTGCAGCGCAAGACCGGCGCCGGCATGAACGAAGAGGAGTTCGACCGCGGCGTCGACGACGGCACCATCGGCCACGTCGGCCTGATGGAATCCGCGGCCTTGGCCGCGCTGGGCGTCGGGCTCGAGGTCGACGAGGTGGACGAGTCCATCGACCCGGTCGAGGCCGACGAGGACATGCAGGGCGAGGGCTTCCGCGTTCCGCGCGGCGGCATCGTCGGGCTCAAGCAGACGGCGCGCGCCTTCCACGACGGAAAGGAAGTCGCCAACCTCGATCTGACCATCGCGCTCGGGGCGCCTTCGCCGCGCGACGAGATCGAGTTGGAGGGCGACCCCGGCATCCGCGTGCTGATCCCGGGCGGCACGCCGGGCGACAAGGCGACGAGCTGGGCGGTGGTGCATGCGGCGCCCTTGGTGCACGGGTCCGAGCCCGGCTTGATCAGTGTTCTGGATCTGCCCGCGGGCAGATAGGGGAGTGACGTGGTGGATCGCAACGCGACCGGGCGGGAGTCGAAGCCCGCCATCAATGAAGTCGAGAAGGGCGCCATTCGGCGCTTCGCCGAAGCCATCGGCGAAACCAATCCCATCTATTTCGAGGAGGCCGCCGCCCGCGCCGCCGGATACCGCAGCGTGGTGGCGCCGCCGACCTTCCCCACCACCCTGCGCGCCGGCAGCGATCTGCGCGAGGGCCTGATGCTCTCGCCGGGCAAGCACTTGCTGCAGGCGGAGCAGAGCTTCGAGTACGCGCGGCCCATCGTCGCCGGCGACAAGCTGACGGTGCGCAGCAAGGTGGCCGGCATCGAGCAGCGCGCGACGCCCAGCGGCCCCACCGACGTGGTCATCATCGAGGACGAGGGCCGGGACGACACCGGCGCGCTCGTCTATCGCTCGCGACAGCTCTGGGTGGTCCGGATGGCGCCCAAGCACTCGCAGGGGGAACTGCATGAGTAGCCGCAGCGCAGCCAAGAAGATCGCCCGTCCGGCGCCGAAAGCGTCGGCCAAGGCCGCGCCCAGGAAAGGCAAGGCCAAGTTGGCAAAGGTGACGAAGTTTCCCACTGCCAAGGCAGCGAAGCGCCCGGCGCCGGCGGCGAGGAAGGCCGCTCCGCCCGCGAAGAAGCACGACGAGCCGCGCCGCCACGAGCCGCAGCAGCACGCTCCCCAGCAGCACCCGCCGCGGAACCTGCCGGCCCTGACCGCGCCCAAGCAGGTGCAGCAGGCCAAGCAGAGCCTGGCCCGCAGCTTCTACTGGAGCGAGCTGCGGGTCGGCGACGACCTGCCGCCCCTGACCAAGCCGGCCATCGACCGCGTTCAGATCGTGCGGTACGCGGCGGCGGCGGGCGACTTCAACCGCCTCCACCTCGACGAGCCCTACGCGCACCAGGTCGGCTTTCCGGGGCTCTTCTCGCCGGGCATGCTGCCGATGGCCTTCATCGGCCAGCTGCTGACGGCGTGGCTGCGGCGCGGACACGTCCGCAAGATGTCGGCGCGCTTCGTCAAGATCGTCTGGCCGGCGGACGAGCTCACCTGCCGCGGGCGCATCGGAGATCTGCGCAAGGAGAGCGGCGCCTGCTACGCCGACGTCGAGCTCTGGGCCGAGAACCAGAAGGGCGAGTTGGTGCTGCGCGGTCAGGCCACCTGCGAGCTCTACGAGTCGCCCCAGACAGGCGGCGGCGACGGCGCCGGGCTGCTCTTCTCGCTGCAGAGCGGGCCCGCGGCCCAGTCGCGCAAGCCTTCTGCCGCTGCGAAGCCGAACAAGAAGCGGTGAGGAAGGCGGCCGCGGCGGCCGCGGTGCTGCTGGCCGCAGCCTGCCATTCGACGAAGCCTGCGACTCCCCTCGCGCCCGCGCTGCCGCCGGCGGACGCAGGAGTGCGTAAGGACGACGCAGGAGTGCGTAACAGCGACGCAGGAGTGCGTAAGGACGACGCGGGAGTGCGCGCCGATGCGGCCTGGGCGCGGCGCGAGTCCGACCCGGCGGCGCTGGACCAGGCGATCGCGCTTTGGGAGGAAGCGGCGCTGGCCAGCGCGAATCCTACCGCCTCGCTGCTCGACGCGGCGCGGGCGCGGCGGCAGCGGATCGAGCGCGCCCAGCGCGGGCCTGCGCCGGAAGCGGTGGGCATCTCCGCCGACGCGCAGGTCTGCGCGGCGGATGCGCATCGGTCGTGGGCGGCGCAGTTTCCTTCCGCCGCCGCGCAGCTGGACGGAAAGCACGAAGCGGCCGAGGTCTACGCGCAGGTCCTTGCCCCGGCCGCCGAGGCGCTCTACCTCGAGGCGGTCTGCGCGGCGGCGTGGGCGAGGATGCAGGGCTTCACCCAGCTGATCGAGCGGCGCGTCGAGCTGGCCGCCGCGCAGCAGCGGGTGGCGCAGCTGCTGCCCGACCTCGACGGCGCCGGCGCCGAGCGCGAGCAGGGCACGCTGCTCGCGGCGCTGCCGGCCTACGCGGGCGGAGATCTGCTGGAGGCCCGCCGCCACCTCGACGCAGCGGTGCAGCGTGCTCCGGCCGACCCGCGCAATCGCCTGGCGCTGGCGCGGACGGTGGCGGTGAAGGCGCAGGACCGCGCCCTCTTCGAACAGCAGCTGGCGCTGGTGGTGAAAGGCGACGACGCGGTGGCCGCGGCGGATGCGGCGGCGCTGCTGCAGCGCGGGGACGACCTCTTCGGTCCGGCCGAAGCCGCGCAGCCCGTGCCCGGCGGCACGCAGAAATGAGCGCTACTCGGGCAGCGGCTCGAAGTGGAACGACATCGAAAGGCTGACGCTGTAGAACTTGAGCGAGCCGGAGCCGTAGAGCGGGATGGCGCCGCCCTCGTCGCGGTGGTCGAAGTTGACGAAGTAGCGGACCGGATCGACGAGGTACATCCGCGGCGTGATGCCGAAGCTGATCCACCTCGCCGGATAGAGCTCGCCGGTGAAGCCCAGCTCCACTGCGCTGCCGTCGAAGCCGCGGCCGGTGTTCTCGAGCTTTCCGGTCAGGGCGTTCCCGGCGGTGGGGCCGTGGATGCCGTTGCCGCCCGAGAGCACGTAATGCATGCCGGCGATCAAGGAGAAGTCGAATTGCCGGTTGGGCCGGAGCAGGCCCTGCAGCGGATACCAGCGGGCGGCGATGCCGAAGATGCCGGCGCCCCCGCGGGTGTCGCCGAGCACATCGTAGGGCCGCAAGGTCGCGCTGCCCTCGAAGGCGACGTGCCCGCCGATGTTGTAGCCGAGGTGAATCCCGAAGAGGGCGCCGTCGGGCATCTGCCGATCGACGAGGAGCGCCGTGTTCTGCAGCCCGCTGACCGGGTCCTTGCCCAGGTTCTGCCGGTCGAGCCGGTTGCGGAAGTCGTCCTTTGCCCAGGTGCCGTAGCCGCCGTCGAAAGTGAGGTAGACGCCTTCGCCCGCGCGGGCGGAGGCGGCGGCGCAGAAGACCAGCAGTGCAACGGCAGATCGGCGCATCGTGCGACGCCCCCCTCGGCAGCTTGGCGTCACTCTACATGATCGATCGCTCGTTGCAACGGAGAGCGAGCGCCCGCAAGGCAGCCGCTCAGTGCAGTGCGCGCGCTTCCCTCACCCACGCCTCGGCCAGCTTCTTCTTGCCGGCGCGGCTGACCTGCGCGACCACGTCGGAGTAGAAGGCCTCCATGGCCTTTGGCGGCGTGCGCGCGGCCTTGTAGCGGGCCAGCGCCTCGTTGAAGGTCTTGAGCGCGGCGTCGACGTTGCGCGACTCGAGGTAGAGCGAGCCCATCTGTCGGTAGACCTCGGGGAAGTCGTCGCGCAGCTGGGCGGCGCGCTCGTAGGCGGCGGTGGCGGCCTTGCCGTCGTGAAGCGCCTGCGCGACTTTTCCCTCCTCGAAGTAGACGAGGGCGTTGGTGGGCTCGAGCTGCTGCGCCTTGAGCAGCTCGCCCTGCGCGTCCTTCCAGGCCCCGCGCCGCGAGAGCACCTGCGCCAGCGCCAGGTGGTAGCGGGCGCTCTTCGGGAGCGCGGCTGCGGAGGCGCCCAGCAGTTTCTCCGAGCCCGCGGAATCTCCCGCCGCGGCCAGGGCGGTGGCGCCGTCGAAGTAGGTGGAGGCGTCGTAGGGATCGGCGGCGATGGCGGCCTTGAAGGCGGCGGCGGCCTCGGGATTCTTCGCGGCGGCGAGCACCAGGGCGCGGGCCCGCAAGCCTGCAGCGGACTTTGGGTCGGCGCGGACGGCGGCCTCCGCATCCTGCGCGGCAGAGGCGGCGTCGCCGAGCGCGAGCTTTGCCTCCGCCCGCGTGGCCAGCGCCCGCGACTTGAGCCTGGCCGGCACCTCTTCGGCGGGCCTCCCCAGCACCGCGTCGCAGAGGGCGCGCGCGGCCTTGAGGTCGCCGCCGCCGCGGCCGAGCAGCGTCAGCGCGATGAGCGCGCGGGCTTTGCCGATCTGCGCGCGGGTGTGATCGGAGTTGGCCTGCAGCGCCCGGTCGAAGGCCTGCGACGCCTCCAGCGCGTTGCCCTCCTCGAGCAGCAATTGCCCGTAGTCGGCGACGAAGCGGGGCGAGCGCCAGTCGGCGTCCTGCGCCTTCTTGAAGCTGGCGCGCGCCTCGGCGAGCTTGCCGGAAGCGCGCTGGGCGCGGCCGAGCACGTCGATGAGCCGCGGGACCGCGCCGTATTTGGAGAGCAGCGCCGTGAGATAGGCTTCGGCCTCGCCGGGCTTGCCCGAGGAGATCATCAAGAGCGCGCGCGCCTCGTAGCGCTCGGGCAGGTTGACGTCCTTGCCGTCGGCGCGGGCGACGGCCTCCGCGGCGGGCTGCGCCCGATCGGCGAAGCCCGCGCCGGAGAGCATCACCTGCACGTCGGCCCAGGCGGCCACCGCGTAGGGGTTCGACGGCTGGAGGTCGAGCGCCTTCTTGAGCAGGTCCTCCGCCGACAGCCAGCCGCTAGGAGTGTCCTTGTTGAGCTCGGCGCGGGCGCCGCCGGCGCGGCCACCGGCGACCTTGGTGCCCGCGAGCAGGTCGGAGACTTCCTGCTCGACCTTGACCTCGTGGGAGTAGAGCCCGAACAGTCCCGCCGCGATGACTGCCGCGGCGCCCACCTTGAGCCCGGCGGCCCGGAGCTCCGCTTTGCGCGAAGGCCCCAGGTCCTCTCCATCGGCGGACGTGGGCAAAGCTTCTCCTGCGCGGGCACGGCTGGGCGTTGTTGCTACCGCGGCCCGTCCCTGCGGGTCAATTACTGCGGACGCTTCGCCTGCCACGCGCCGGGCAATTTGCCGATGACCTTGAAGAAGAAGTCGCCGCTCCAGTTGCCGTCGCGGCCGTTGACGGTGGCGCTGCTCGAGCTGTTCAGGTCCTTGTCCCAGTTGGCGTTGCCGAGTTGGGCCGCGCAGGAGGAGGTGCCCGCGGGGCAGACGCTGGGGTCGGTGGCGGCGCCGGAGACGCTGGCGTGGCCGCTGAAGTCGAGGATGTCGGCGGTGGGGCTCCAGACGGTGGCCAGCAGCTGCGTGACCGCCTGGCCCGCGGTGGTGACGACGCCGTCGCAGAGTCCCTCGAGCGTCGTGGGATCGATGAAGCCGCCCAGCCAGGTGCCGGGCCCGGCCAGATCCTGGCTGAGGCCGTAGCAGTCGACCAGCGGGCAGCCGCCGGGGCCGGCGTGACAGTCGGTGATCTCGTCGATGCAGTGGTAGGGCGTGACGTAGGAGATGATCAGGTCCACCAGCACCAGGAGCACCTTGCCCATCTGCACGTTGACCTGCCGCTGGTCGACGTTGATCGCGTAGGTCTTGGCGCCCACCGCGGTCGGCGCGACGGTGGCGGAGAAGGGCCGCACCTGCACGGTGATGGTGGGCAGCGACTGGCCCTTGCACTGGCCGACCTCGCCCGGGTTCTGCGAGTCGGTGGTGGCGATGTCGATGCGCGCGCAGTCGGGCGGGACAGAGGGGTCGCCGCCGATGTTCCCGTTGCAGAGGGGCAGCCAGTAGAAGACGAGGCTGGTCCACACCTCGGTGCCCTTGACGTGGGCGACATCGGGGTTGACGACGAGGTGCATCGACCCTTCGCTGCGCAGATTGGAGAGCACGGTGACGATGTCGTCCGCGATGTGGATGACCGTCTGCAGCCAGTCGGGCAGGTAGTTCTGCAGCAGCTTGCTGATGAAGCTGTTGATGATGGCCTGCAGCCACGACGGCAGCCCTGGGATGGTCAGCCTGCCGAGCAGCGCCTGGTCGAGGACCCTGATCGCGTAGAAGACATCGCGCAGGGCCGTCGGCAGCGCCTTGACGATGCTGTAGTCGTGCTTGGTGAGCCAGGTGCCGGTGACGTCGGGGATGACGGCGTCGCTGACGCAGGAGCCGGTGCCGCAGCTCGCGCCCGGCTGGCAGTGCGTTCCGGCGGCGCAGGTGGTGGGGCAGATGTTCTTGCAGGCGAGGCTTGAGGGATCGCAGCACAGGCCGTTGGGGCAGTTGGGGGCGTTGGGATCGCAGTTCTGGGTCGGCGGCTGGCAGACGCCGGCGATGCAGAGGTAGCCGTAGGGGCAGGGGTTGTCGGTGCCGTTGTCGCAGCCGCTGCTGGTGCCGCCCGCCTGGCAGGTGCCCGGGTTGCCCGCGCAGACCTGGCCGGTGGGGCACTGCGAGTTGTTGGTGCAGCCGGAGCCGGTGGGCAGCTGCACCGTGACCGAGAAGGTGACCGCCGCGCCGCCGCCGGCCGACTGGCCGGTGATGAGCCACGGCCCGCCTGCGGTGCCCTTGGTGAAGAGGAAGACCTGCGCGTCGCCGCCGGCGCCGGTCTGGGTGGTGGCGGTTGGGGTGTTGCCGGTCCAGAAGATGTTGCTGGCGGCGGGCGGCAGCGAGAAAGTGAGGCTGTCCTGCGCGATGGAGTTGCCGGTGTCCGAGTCGATCTCGCGGACCTTCAAACCGACGCTGGTGTTGGCGGCGATGGTGACGGTGGCGCTCTGACCGTCCGCGGCCACGTGCGTCGAGGGCGAGCCGACGATCTGCAGCAGCCGGCGGACGGGGATGACGTTGAAGCTGAAGGCCACCGGGTCGGGGCCGAAGCTGGGCGCGGAGGCGACCAGCTTGTAAGTGGGCCTGCCGCTCGAGCTGGTGCCGGCGGTGAAGTGCACGGTGGCGACGCCGCTGCCGTCGGTCTGGACGTCCGCGACGTCGATCTTGGCGCCGGCCGGGTCGCCGTCCTGAAACTCGAAGTGGACGTTGGCGCTGGCCACCGGACCGACCTGGTCCTTGGCGAGCAGCACTTGCAGGGTGCGCTTCTCGCTGGGGTGGAGGACGAGGTTCGCGCCCCCGACCAGCGTCAGCGCGTAGGTGCTGCTGCCCGCGTCGGGAGACTCGGAGCCGTGCTTGCCCCCGCACGCCAGCAGCGCAAAGGTGAGGGCAGCGGCGAGTGTCCTGCGGGTGGATGGCAATGGGGGCCCCAGGGCGTCTGCGGACGGGTTCCTCGACACCCTACAGAGGAGCCGGGAGGGCGGGCCATCGGGCATCCGGATGACGTCCGGGCAGCCGGCGGCCCCCCTTTTGACTCTACGGGCCAGGGGGCCCTTCCGGCCGGCGGCGGCCGTCTGATACAGGTCCGGAATGTCGCTGCGCGCCCAGGCGCTGCTGGAGTTCGACCTTCCAGCGGCGCCCCAGCGAATCGACGAGCTTCCGTCCCCGCCCGGCGCGGAGGCGTGCCGGGTGCACGCGCCCGCCGGACGGTTCCTGCTCCTCTGCTCCGAGGCCGCGCTGGCGTTGGCCTTCGAGGCCACGCTCTTCGACCTGCTGGCCGAGTCCCGCTATCCGGCGCCGCGGCCCAGGCGGGCGCGGGGCGGGTCCATGATCGCGCGGCTGCCCAGGTCCGGAGGCGGCGCCGCGGCTGCGGCCTGCTACGCTTGGCCCAGCGGCGAAGAGCTCGAGCCCGCGGCGGCGACGGTGCCGCAGCTCCTCGAGGTGGGGCGTCTCCTGGCGCGGCTGCATCAGCTGGGAGAGGCGCATCCGGCTTCGGTGGCCGACTCTGACGACGGAGCCTCGCTTTTGGCCCGGCTGCCCCAGGGGCCCGAGCGCGACGGCCTCGCGC
>JANXXR010000136.1 GCA_025350525.1 Deltaproteobacteria bacterium | reverse complement strand
ACGGGCTCCGGCAGTGGAAGCGGCGGAACTGGAACTGGCTCCGGCGGAAGCGGCGGGACTGGAACTGGGACAGGCTCCGGCGGCGGCGGCTCCGGAGCCGGCGGCGGCGGAACGACTACCGGCGGCGGCGCTGGCGGCGGTCCGGCAGCGGCTCCGGGCGCCAACCAGCAAGGCGGCGGCGGCGGCCCTGGGCTCGGCACCATCCTCGGAGTGGGAGCGGGTGCGGCAGTTATCGCCGGCGTCGCGACCGCAGTGGCCAAGTCGGGCAAGGACGCAGCCGACAAGGCCCCCAAGGGCGACGACAGCTCCGACGTCGAGGAGTAACCCCTCGCCAGCCCTCAAGCGGCCTCCGCTTGACCGGAGCACCGCCTGCGCCTAGACGTGGGCGCCCATGCAGCTTCCCGTCCTCGACCGCCTCATCCTCTCGGCGCAGAAGCCGTCGCGCTACGCGGGCGGCGAGCTCAACGCCGTCCACAAAGATCTCTCGAAGGCCCGGGTCACCTGGGCGCTGGCCTTCCCCGACACCTACGAAGTCGGCATGAGCAACGTCGGCTTCCGCCTCCTCTACCACGCGCTCAACGAGCGCCCCGACGTCGCCTGCGAGCGCCTCTTCATGCCCTGGTCGGACATGGAGGCGGCCCTGCGCGCCGAGAAGCAGCCGCTCTTCTCCATCGAGAGCCGCGCGCCGCTGGGCGCCTTCGACGTGGTCGGCTTCACGCTCCAGTTCGAGCTCTGCTACACGACGGTGCTGGCGATGCTGGACCTGGGCGGCGTACCGCTGCACACGAAAGATCGCCGCCGCCAGGACCCGCTCATCCTCGGCGGCGGCCCCTGCACCTACAATCCCGAGCCGGTCGCCGACTTCTTCGACGCCTTCGTCATCGGCGAGGGCGAGGAAGTGGTCCACGAGATCAGCGACGCCGTCGCCGGCTGGAAGGCCACCGGCGCGCCGCGCGAGGATCTGCTCTGGCTGCTGGCGGAGATCCCGGGCGTTTACGTGCCCTCGCTCTTTCGCCCGCACTACCGCGGCGACAAGACCATCGACCGGTATGAGCCGCTCAAGCCCGGCTACGAGAGCATCGTCCGCCGCGTCATCCCCGACCTGAACCTCGTGCCCCAGGCCGACAAGCCCATCGTGCCGTTCATGGCCACCGTGCACGACCGCCTGCCGCTCGAGATCCAGCGCGGCTGCACCCGCGGCTGCCGCTTCTGCCAGGTGGGCATGATCACGCGGCCCACCCGCCAGCGCGACCCCAACGAGGTGCGCAAGATCGCCGAGCGCGGCCTGCAGAGCACCGGCTACGAGGAGGTGGGCTTCCTCAGCCTCTCGGCCGGCGACTACTCCTGCATCGACGGCGTGCTCGAGGACTTCTTCGACGAGTTCGGCCCCGAGAACGTGGGCATCTCGCTGCCGAGCCTGCGCACCGAGACCATGAACGCGCACCTGGCCGAGCAGATCAAGCGCGTGCGCAAGAGCGGCTTCACCGTCGCGCCCGAGGCCGCCACCGAGCGGATGCGGCGCGTGATCAACAAGGGCAACGCGGAGAAGGACCTGCTCCACGCCGTCGACACCATCTTCGAAGCCGGCTGGGACCTGGTGAAGTTCTACTTCATGATCGGCCTGCCCACCGAGCGCGACGAGGATGTGCGCGCCATCGTCGAGCTCTCGGCCGAGGCGCTGCGGCGCGGGCGCAAGAAGAACTCGCGGGCGGAGATCAACGTCGGCGTATCAACGTTTTGCCCAAAACCATTTACGCCCTTCCAGTGGGATCCGATGATCTCCTACGACGAGACCCGGCGGCGCCAGGGCCTGATCAAGGACGAGCTGCGCAAGCTGGGGCGCGGCTTCAAGGACCTCCACGTCAAGCCCCACGACGCCAAGCAGGGTGCCCTCGAAGGCGCGCTGGCGCTGGGCGACCGGCGGCTCTCGACGGCGGTGCTCTACGCCTACCGCGCCGGGCAGCGCCTCGACAGCTGGAGCGAGCACTTCCGCCTCGAGGTCTGGCAGGAAGCCTTCGCCAAGTGCGAGGCCGAGCACGGCGTCGGGCTGCACTTCTTCGCCCACCGCGAGAAGGGCGAGAAGGAAGTCCTGCCCTTCGACCACATCGACTGCGAAGTCACCAAGCCCTACCTGTGGAAGTCGCGGGTCGGCGCCTTGAAAGAAGCGGCCATCCCCGACTGCGCCTACGACGGCGAAATCTGCACCGCCTGCGGCGCCTGCGACTACGAGGTGGTGGACACCATCGTCTACCACCCGGAGGATTATCGAAAAATTGCGAAAGTGGCGCCGGAGGAATTATCGAAAGACCGGACGCTGCTGCGCCTGCGCTACACCAAGGAGGGCGTCGGCGTCGCGCTCAGCCACCTCGAGACCATGACCGCGATCCTGCGGACCTTCCGGCGCGCGAAGCTCTCCATCCCGCACTCGCAGGGCTTTCATCCCAAGCCCAAGGTCAGCTTCGGGCCCGCCTGTCCGGTGGGCACCGAGAGCCGGGCCGAGTACCTCGACCTCGAGCTCTTCGGCCTCCAGGACGCAGAGTCCGTCGCGCAGCGGATCCGGGCTGAGCTGCCCAACGGCTTCGCGCTCCTCTCCTGCGAGCCGCTCGACCGGTCGGCGCCAGCGCTCAACCAGAGCATCCGCGGCATCGCCTACCGGGTCGAGCTCCCCGACTCTGCGCCCGACGCGGTCCTGCGCCTGG
>JANXXR010000070.1 GCA_025350525.1 Deltaproteobacteria bacterium | reverse complement strand
GATCGAGGGCGAGATGGGCGACGCGCACATGGGGCTCCAGGCAAGGCTCATGTCCCAGGCGCTGCGCAAGCTGACCGCGGTGGTCAGCCGCAACAACGCCACCGTCATCTTCATCAACCAGATCCGCATGAAGATCGGTGTCGTCTTCGGCAACCCGAAGACCACCACCGGCGGCAACGCGCTCAAGTTCTACTGCTCGGTCCGGCTCGACATCCGCCGCATCGGCGCGGTCAAGGACGGCGAGCAGCTGGTCGGCAACCGCACCCGCGTCAAGGTGGTCAAGAACAAGCTGGCGCCGCCCTTCCGCGAAGCGGAGTTCGACATCCTCTACGGCAGCGGCATCTCGCGGCCGCGCGAACTGGTGGACCTGGGCGTCGAGCGCGGGCTCATCGAAAAGAGCGGCGCCTGGTTCGAGTTCAAGGGCGAGCGCTTCGGTCCCGGCCGCGACAAGGCCGCCGAGGCTTTGACGGCCAACGCCGCGCTGGCCGAGGAGCTGGAGCAGAAGATCCGCGAGGCGGGCGCCGAGGAGAAGGCGCCGCCGGAGGCCACCCAGGCCGAGGCTGCCGCGTGAGCGCCGCCATCCTCACGCTGCACCACGTCGCCTCGCTGGAAGCCGGGCGCATCGAGCGCAGCGGCCGGGGCTTCACCCTGCTGCGCCTCGCGCCTGCGGGCTGGGCGGCGCTCGACGAGGAGCTGGACGCGCTCGCCAACCTGGCGGCGGCCAGCTTGCGCCGCACCGACTTCGTGCAGCGCACGCGGGAGCGCGAGGTCGGGGTGGTGCTGATCGAATCGATGGACGACGAGGTGCTGGCGCCGGTCTCCCGCCTTCGCGTGGCGACTGCGCAGCACCTCCCGAGGATGGAGTTGAGGATCGGATGGGCGTCGGTGGGGCCGGGTCAGAAGCGATCGTGGCAGGAGGCGTGGCGATGGGCGGGACAGCTTCTGGTGGCGGACGCCGCGGTTCCTGCCGCGGCGTGAGGGGGAACGGGAGCGGAGGCGGGCCGGCCTCGCCTTCGCTCCTGCTGCTCCAGGGCGGAGAGCAGCCCGCGGCAACGCCCGCGCGGGCGCGCCGCGAGGACTGGCGGCTGAGCAGCGTCTTCTTGCGCTTCGAGACCCCGCTCCAGCACGGGCAGGGCTTCGAGCTGTGGAACGCGCGGCGATCAGTACAGCCGGTTGAACTCGGCTGCGCCCCAGGCGTTGACGGCGACGCCGGCGAAGGCGAGCGCCCAGAAGAGCCGGCTGAAGCGGCGGCCGCCCAGCGCCAGCAGCAGGACCAGGTAGGGCGTGTAGTCGAGCGGGAAGCGGAAGCCAAACTGGAGCCAGCCGCTGTTTTGATAAAAAAAGCCGGGCACCGCCACCAGCGCGGTGGTGATCCAGAGGGCGCGGTGCAGCCGCGGCTTCTCCGCCGGCCAGAGCAGGTAGAGAAACAGCGGCGTGGTGACGAAGAGGCTCATGCCCTCTCCGTTGAACCCGAGGCGCAGCGGGTGGAGCTGGATCTCCGGCAGCCGGGTGAAGGCGGCGTGGAGGTTGCGCTCGAGGAAGGCGTAGTGGAAGAGGCCGAACTGCTGGATCTGCTGGTTGACGCGATTGGCGTAGAGATGCGAATGGCCGAACTCGCCCAAGCTGCCGAATCGAAGGTAGTTCGCCCAGGCCATTGGAACCGCCACGGCGACGATGGCGAGGAGGTAGGGGACGAGCTTTGGCAAGGCGGCCCTCCACCGCCGGGCATCCCGCAGCCGCGCGGCTTCCACTGGGCCGTCCGGCGTGAGCGCCTCGAAGAGAAAGAAGACGGCGGAGAAGGCCAGCGGCGTGCGGGTGATGGCGGCGCAGGCGACGGCGAGGCCGGCCGTGATCGGGTATCTCGCCTGCAGCGCGGCGTGGAGATAGAGCAGGGTCAGCGTCACGCCCAGCGTCTCGGCGGTGAACCACACCTCGCCGCGGATGCCGCAAGTCCACGCCAGCGTGCCGAAGCCGAGGATGAAGGCGAAGGCCGCGTGCTGCCACTGTGGCCGCGACTCCTGCACCCGGCGCAGCAGGCGGTAGAAGATCGCCACGTTGAGGGCCGCCAGCACCAGCGTGAACCAGACGTCGTTGAAGCCCAGCCCAAAGAGGGCGACGAAGGGCATCATCACCACTGCGGGAAAGGGCGGAAACGACACGTACCAGCGCTGATCCTGGAAGACCCAGTCGTTGAGGTTGGGCGGCTGCTGCCGCAGCGCCAGCTGTCCGTGGAGGAAGGCGTCCGCCTGCCAGACGAAGTGCGGCGCCAGCGACTGGTGCGCGAGCATCCCGCCGCTCGAGATGGCGTAGGCGATGAGCGAGACGGCGAAGAGGATCAGGTCGACGCGGTAGCGCGCCGCGAGGTCGCGCCAGCCCATGCTCAGGAGGCCCTCGGCGAATGAGCCAGCGCTTCGCGCAGCAGCTGCAGGGAGGAGAAGGCCGACTGCATCCGCACCTGGCCGCGGTCGCCGCGGAACTTTTTCAGCACGGCGCTGGTGCCCGACGGCCCAGAGAGCGCGAGCCAGACGGTGCCGACGGGCTTGTCGGCGGTGCCGCCGTCGGGGCCGGCGATGCCGGTGATGGCCACCGACCAGGTGGCGCCGGAGCGGCTGCGCGCGCCCTCGGCCATGGCCCGGGCCACCGGCTCGCTCACCGCGCCGTGCTTGACCAGGAGCTCGTGCGGGACGCCCAGCGCCGACTCCTTCAGCTCGTACGAGTAGGTGACGAACGCGCCCTGCGTCCAGCGCGAGCTGCCGGCCACCTCGGTGAGCAACTGCGTGAGCAGTCCGCCGGTGCAGCTCTCGGCGCAGCAGAGGGTCTCGCCCCGGGCGGCCAGCTGCTCGCCCACCGCCTGTGCAAAGGTGACGCCGTCCTCACCGTAGACCAGGTCGCCCAGCGCCTCGCGGCACAGCTTCTCCACGCGGGCCAGGTTGGCCTCGGCGGTGGTGGCCGCAGGCGCCAGCGCCACCAGGGTCAGGTGGTTCTCGGGGAACTTGGTGCGGAAGCCGAAGCGCACCTCAGGGTGGGCCTCGCGGATGCCGGTCACCAGCTCGTCGAGCCGGCTCTCGGTGACGCCGAAGCAGTGGAGGATGCGCGAGCGCAGCACGTTGTTGCCCGTGGCGAGGAGCAGCCGCGGGATGACCAGCTCCTGCACGATGCGGTGGTACTCGCGCGGGACGCCGGGCAGGAAGAAGAAGAGGCAGCGCTCGATGCGCAGCGCGAAGGCGGGCGCGCTGCCGTCGGGGTTGCCCAGCACCTCGGCGGTCTCGGGGACGTCGGCCTGGCGGAGGTTGTTCTGTGGGAGCGGCTCGTTGGGGCGGATCTTCGCCCAGCGCTGGTGCAGATGATCGATCCACGGCTCGTGCCGCTTCAGCGGGACGCCGGCGGCCTGGGCGGCGCAGGCGGCAGTGAGATCGTCGGAGGTAGGCCCGAGCCCCCCGCTGACGATGCAGAAGTCGGCGCGCACGCTGGTCTCGAGCAGGGCGCGGCGGATGTCCTCGCCGCGATCGCCCACCACGGTGGTGCGGCGAAGCGCGAGCCCCAGCGGATGGAGGCGCGAGGCGGTGAGCGC
>JANXXR010000062.1 GCA_025350525.1 Deltaproteobacteria bacterium | reverse complement strand
CGTCAAGGGCGGCCTCTCGGTGGACATCGGCGTCAAGGCGTTCCTGCCCGGATCGCAGGTGGATCTGCGGCCCATCCGCAACCTCGACAAGCTCATCGGGGAGAAGTTCAAGTTCAAGGTCATCAAGTTCAACAAGAAGCGCGGGAACATCGTTCTCTCCCGGCGCGTGCTGCTGGAGAAGGAGCGCGAGACGCTGAAGAAGGACACCCTCATGAAGCTGAAGGAGGGCGCGATTCTCACCGGCATCGTCAAGAACCTCACCGACTACGGCGCCTTCATCGACCTGGGCGGCATCGACGGCCTGTTGCACATCACCGACATGTCGTGGGGCCGCGTCGGGCATCCCTCCGAGATGCTCAACGTCGGCGACGAGCTGCGCGTCATCGTCCTCAAGTTCGACCCCGCCACCGAGCGCGTCTCCCTGGGCCTCAAGCAGATCCAGGAGGATCCGTGGACGCACGCCGCCACCGCCTTCCCGCCGGGCACGCGCATCACCGGCAAGGTGGTCTCGCTCACCGACTACGGCGCCTTCATCGAGATGCAGCCGGGCGTCGAGGGCCTGGTGCACATCAGCGAGATGAGCTGGACCAAGCGGGTCAAGCACCCGTCCAAGGTCATGGCCATCGGCGACCAGGTGAACGCCATCGTCCTCGACGTGGACGCCAAGGCCAAGCGCATCTCGCTCGGCATGAAGCAGATCGAGCCGAACCCGTGGACGCTGCTCGAGGAGCAGTACCCGATCGGGTCGGTCATCCGCGGCCAGGTCCGCAACGTCACCGACTTCGGCATCTTCGTCGGAGTGCAGGAGGGCATCGACGGCCTGGTGCACGTCAGCGACATCAGCTGGACCCAGCGCATCAAGCACCCCGGCGACCTCTACAAGAAGGGCGACGAGGTCGAGGCGGTGGTGCTCAACATCGACGTCGAGAACGAGCGCTTCAGCCTGGGCATCAAGCAGCTGCACCCGGATCCATGGACCGAGCTGCCGACCAAGTACCCGATCGGGAGCCGCGTGAAGGGCAAGGTCACCAAGGTCGCCGACTTCGGCGCCTTCGTCGAGATCGAGCCGGGCATCGAGGGCCTGGTCCACGTCAGCGAGCTGCGCGACGAGCGCGTCGAGAACCCGCGCGACGTGGTCAAGGAAGGCGACGAGCTGGACGTGAAGGTCATCGACATGGACGCGCACGAGCGCAAGGTGGCCCTCTCGGTCAAGGCCGCGCTGCACGAGGGCGACGACTACCGCGAGTACATGCGGCAGCAGCAGTCCACCGGCCGCGCCAGCTTCGGCGACGTCTTTGCCGACAAGCTGGGCAAGGGCGGCAAGGGCCGCGACCGGTAGCGGGCGGTTGGCCCGGGGCTTCAGGCCTCGGCTTCAGGCTTAAGAAATGCGAGGGCCTCGGGAGCGATCCCGGGGCCCTCTGCTTTTTCTGCCGCTGAGCGCGGCTAGACCTTCGCTGCCGGAGGCGCCGTGGGCGCAGCGGCGACCGGCGGGTCCTTCTGGCGGAAGATGATCCCGAGCACGAAGCCAGCGACCAGGCCGATGAGCGTGCCGATCATCTGCGTGACCACCAGCCGGTGCATCGCGCCCACCACCGCGGCCTGGCAGCTGAGCATGGCCGGCTGATCGGCGGGCGTGACGTACCACCCGATCATCTTCGGGCCGAGCCAGGTGCTGAGGATGCTGAAGACGATTGCGCCGATGAGACCGAAGAGGGTGACTCGCTTCATGCCGGAACGGTGGCTGCGCCGGGCCGCGGAGTCAAGCTCTCGGCCGTCACCCGATGACGGTATGCGAACATCCGCCGCAGCCGCCGCAGCACCAGCGGCGCGCCCGGCGCGAGCAAGAAGGGCAGGCTGAACTCGACCTCGTCGCGCAGGAGCGTGCCCCCGCCCGGCGCCGGCAGCACGCGGTGCGTGTGCAGCCAGCTCTTGAAGGGCCCGCGCACCATCCGGTCCTGGAACATCGCCCCGCGCTGGTACTGCGTGTGCTCGGCCTCCCAAATCAGCGAGAGCGGGCCCATCCGCATGCGCAAGAGGACGCGGGTGCCGGGCTGCAGCGAGGAAGGCGGCTGCAGCACCTCGACGTGCTCCCAGGGCGGCACCAGCTTCGCGAGCGCGTCGGGCCGCTCGTGAAAGGCGAAGACGGCTTCGGGCGGCGCGGCGATGACGCTCTCGTGCAGGTAGCGCATGCCCCCTCCCATGCAGCCCGGCGGTCGGGCGCGCAATCAGGATATCTTGCGGCGGTGCGGGCGGCGCTGCAGATGCTCCGGGGCGACGACCCGGCGCGCCGGCTGCTGTGGCGGACCCTTGGGCTCGCGAGGTTGCCGCGGCTCGGGGCGGCGCTGCGGGGGCTGTTCGCGGCGCTGGGCGAGGAAGGCCCGCGGCTCCTGGGCGCGCCCTCGGCTGAGGCGCTGGTGAGCGCGCGGCCGTCGATCGCGGCGCTGGCGGCGCCCTCCTTGCTCGGCTGCGGGCTGCCGCTGGTAGGCGCCTGGCCGATGGAGCTGGAGCTGATCAACCGGGACCTCGCCGCCGGAAAGGATCCCGACAACGTGCTCGACCTGCGGCTCTCGGGCGCCGTCGTCCACGAGCTGTGCCACGGACTGCGCCGCGAGCTGCACGGGCCGCCGGCGCCCTGGATGGTGCTCGAGTCGGCGGCGGGCTTTCTCGGCTGGCTGGCGTATCCGCGGCATGTCTTTCCGGAGCTGCCGGGCGAGGCGCTTCCGGGCACCGCGCCGTTTCTCCTGCTGGGGCAGTGCCTGGCGCGGCTGTTCGGACGGCGCGCGCTGCTCCGCACCATGGGCGGCGCGCCCTTGCAGGGCCTCTTTCCCGAGGGAGCGGCGGAGGCGCTCGACGCCGCGGCGCGGGAGGACTTCGAGCGGCGGCGCGAGGTGCCGTTCGCCCGCGATGCCCTCGCGGCGCCGGCCTGGGTCAAGCTCGCCGATGCCTCGCGCGCGGAGCGGCGGGTCACGCTCGCGGAGGCGGCGGCGCTCGACTTTGACGCGCTCCCCTGGTGGAGCGAGGAACCGCTGCCCGAGGACCTGGAGTTGGCGCGGTCGGCGGTGCGCTCGCTCTTCCAGGTCAATGTCCTGGCCGGGACCTACCAGACGCATCCCTGCGAGGCGCGGGAGCTGCGGCTCGACACCCGCACCTGCTTGCTGCGGCGTTTCCGGGAAAGGCGACGCTGGTGGACACGGCGGCAGTGCTGCGGCTCTCGCAGGCGCCGCGGGCGAAATTGTTGGCGTTCGATCTACTGAGTGGCATATATCCAGGCGAGCAAGGGATCGCCCTGCTGTCCAACGTCCTTCACCTCTTCGGCGCAGCGGACCGCCGGGCGATCGTCCGCAAGGCTACCGCCGCGCTCCGCCCGGGTGGCCTCCTGGTGGTCAAGGATCTGGAGATCGACGCGGCCCGCACTGGGCCGGCCGAGAGCGTGCTCTTCGCCCTCAACATGGCGCTCTTCACCGAGGCGGGCGACGTGCACCTTCCTCTGGTAATCGAAGGCTTCCTGCGCGACGCCGGCCTGGGTCCGCCGCTGCGCCTGCGGCTCGAGACCTCGCCGAACTCGCTGGTGCTCCCCTGCGCGAAGCCTTGACTTGACCACCCCGCTACCATAGAAGGTGCCGCTTTCCGCGGGACCTTGCAGTGAAGAACGATCTCGTCCTCAACGTAGACGCCCTGGAGGAGGCGAACCAGCCTTTCGAGGCCGACCTGCCGCGCGAGTTCCTCGACGGCGTGCTGCGCGCCGATCCGCCCACCGAGTTCCACGCGGCGGGCGCGGCGCACCTGAGCGGCCGCAGCACCAAGATGGTGCGCAAGGTGCTGGTGCAGGCCACGGGCCGGATCCCTCTGCAGGGCAACTGCAAGCGGTGCCTCAAGCCGGTGACCCTCGAGGAGCAGGTGGAGCTGATCCGCACCTGGGTGCCCAACGACCAGGTGCGCAAGGGAACCGGGCATCACCTGAAGGGCGAAGAGATCGAAGCGACGTTCGACCCGCAGACGGTGGACGAGGAGACGTACGGAGGCAAGCAGATCGACCTCTCGCAGGCAGTCCGCGAGCAGATCCTGCTCTCGGTGCCGGCCTCGCCGCTCTGCCGCGAGGATTGCAAGGGACTGTGCCCGAGATGTGGCAAGGACCTGAATGACGGCGACTGCGGCTGCGACCGCAAGGCCATAGACCCGCGCTGGTCCGCCCTTCAGGGCATCCAGCTGGACAAGAAGGAGAAGTGAGATGGGTGTTCCGAAGAAACGCACCAGCCGGCAGAAGCGCGATTCCCGCCGGGCCCACTGGAAGGCCACCGCGCCGAACGTCTCGACCTGCCCCAACTGCAACGAGCCGGTGCTCTCGCACCGCGCCTGCCCCAAGTGCGGGCAGTACCGCGGCAAGGCTGTGCAGAAGGCCGCTGAAGACTAAGGCCTCAGCCTGATCGCGCTCGACGCCATGGGGGGCGATCTCGCTCCGGCCGCCACGGTCGAGGGCGCCCTGCGTGCGCACCGCGAGCGCGGCCTGGAAGTTCTGCTGGTGGGCGACGAGCCCCGCGTCCGCGCGGAGCTGCGTCGCCTCGGCGCGGGCGATCACGAGCTGCGCGTGCAGCACGCCTCCGAAGTGGTGGAGATGGGCGAGCACCCCGGCCAGGCGCTGCGCAAGAAGAAGGACAGCTCGCTGCGCGTCTGCTTCGATCTCTGCAAGGCCGGGCAGGCCGCTGGCATGGTCTCGGCGGGCAACTCCGGCGCGGTGCTGGCCGGCGGGCTCTTCGTGCTGGGGCGGCTCGATCACGTCGACCGCCCCTGCATCGGCGGCCTGCTCCCCACGCTCAAGGGCGTCGGTCGCGCGGTGCTGGTGGACATGGGCGCGAACGTCGTCTGCACTCCGGAGCAGGTGGTCCAGTTCGCCCTCATGGGCGAGGTCTACGCGCGCCGCATCCTCGGCGTGGTCCGGCCGCGGGTCGGCGTCGTCGCCAACGGCGAGGAGGAGGGCAAGGGCACCGATCTGACCCGCGCCGCCGCCGCCGCCCTGCGCAAGCCCGAGTCGGGCGTCGAGTTCCGCGGCTACGTCGAGGGCAAGGACGTCTTCTCCGGCGACTTCGACGTCATCGCCACCGACGGCTTCACCGGCAACGTGCTCCTCAAGACGGCCGAGGGCGCGGTCTGGGCGTTCGGGCAGCTGCTCAAGCGGCAGGTGCAGGCCTCCCGGGTCGCCACCGCCGGCGCGCTCCTGATGAAGTCCTCGCTCGAGTGGGTCAAGCGGCGGGTCGACTACGAGGAGATCGGCGGCGCGCCGTTGCTCGGCATCCACGGCGTCGCCATGATCGCTCACGGACGCTCGAGCGACCTGGCCATCCTCAACGCGCTCTCGGCGGCGGAGGCCTTCGCCGCCCAGCACCTCGAGGAGGATCTCAGCGAAGCCGCCCGCCGCGCCTCCGCGCTCTTCACGCAGCGAGTTGCGTCTTGACCGACGCGCGGCCCACTGTAGTCTCTCGCGCCCATTCTGGAGCATCCCCCATGCACCATTCGCGCATCGTCGGCACCGGCACTTATCTCCCCGAGCGGAGCGTCAGCAACGACGAGTTGGTGAAGGAGCACGGCCTCGACTCGAGCGACACCTGGATCCGCGAGCGCACCGGCATCGCCCGCCGCCGCATCGCCGCGCCCAACGAGACCACCAGCGACATGGCCACCGCCGCCTCCAAGAAGGCGCTGAAGATGGCCGGCATCCGCCCCGAGGACGTGGACATGATCGTCATCGGCACGGTGACGCCCGACATGCCCTTTCCCTCGGCCGCCGTGCTGGTGCAGGCCAAGCTGGGCGCCACCCACGCCGCCTGCTTCGACGTCAGCGCCGCCTGCGCCGGATCGATCTACGCGCTGGCGGTCGGCGACTCCTTCATCAAGTCGGGCTACGCCAGCACGGTGCTGGTGATCGGCGCCGAGATGCTCACCCGCATCGTCGACTGGAAGGATCGCAACACCGCCGTCCTCTTCGGCGACGGCGCGGGCGCGATGGTCCTGGTCCCCGAGTCGCGCGAGGGCCACGGCCTGCTCTCCACGCACCTCCACACCGACGGCACGCAGGCGCACATCCTCAACATCCCGGCGGGCGGCAGCGCGCGCCCCTTCTCGGCCGAGGTGCTGGCCAGCGGCGACCAGTACGTGAAGATGAACGGCCGCGAGGTCTACCGGACGGCGGTGCGGGTGCTGGAGCAGTGCTCGCGCGAGGCGCTCGAGCGCAACGGCCTCCGGGTGCAGGACGTCACCCACGTCATCGCCCACCAGGCGAACCTGCGCATCCTCGAAGGCGTGATGAAGCGACTGGAAATTCCGCTGGAGAAGTGCCATCTCAACATCGAGGAGGTGGGCAACACCTCCTCGGCGTCGGTGCCGCTGACGCTCGATCAGGCGAATCGCAAGGGCGCGCTCAAGGACGGCGACTTGATCCTGATGATGGCCATCGGCGGCGGGATGGCGTGGGGCAGCGCGCTGGTTCGGTGGTGAGCCGGGCGAGCGAAGTGGTGGTGAGGTCATGGCAATGAAGCTGGCGTTCGTGTTTCCGGGGCAGGGCTCGCAGTACGTCGGGATGGGCCAGGCGCTGGCGCAGGCGTTTCCGGTGGCGCGCGCGGTGCTCGACGAGGCCGACGGTGCGCTGGGCGGCGGCCTCTTGCGGCTGATGTCCGACGGGCCCGAGGACGATCTACGCAGGACGGCCAACACCCAGCCGGCCATCCTCGCCGTCTCCATCGCCACCCACCGCGTGCTGGTCAAGGAAGCGGGCGGGGCCTTCCAGCTTCCCGCCTTCTACGCCGGACACTCGCTGGGCGAATACTCGGCGCTGACGGCGGCGGGCGCGCTCAGCCTCTCCGACGCGGTCCGCTCGGTGCGGGCGCGGGGCAGCTTCATGCAGGAGGCGGTGCCGCCGGGCGAAGGCGCCATGGCCGCCATCCTCGGCCTCGACCCCGCGCTGGTGAAGGAAGCCTGCCTCGAGGCGCAGACGCAGGAGGCCGGCAGCGTGGTCGAGCCGGCCAACTACAACAGCCCCGAGCAGACGGTGATCGCCGGACACGCGAGCGCCGTCGATCGCGCCATCGGTCTCTGCAAGGCGCGCGGCGCGAAGCGGGCCATGCCGCTTCCGGTCAGCGCTCCCTTCCACTGCTCGCTGATGGCGCCGGTGCAGCCGCGCCTCGCCGAAGTGCTGGGCGCCTTTCCCATGAAGCAGCCCAACGCCCCCGTCATCGCCAACGCCACCGCCGAGCCCAACAGCGACCCGGGGCAGATCGTGCCGCTCCTGCTCAGGCAAGTGACGGCCCCGGTGCGCTGGGTCCAGACGATGCAGAAGATGGCGCTGGGCGGCGTCGACACCGTCGTCGAGATCGGGCCGGGCAAGGTGCTGGCGGGGCTCATCCGCCGCATCGACAAGGGCCTGCGCGTCTACTCGGTGGAGGACCCGGCGGGTCTCAAGGCCGTGCTGGCCGAGGTGTTCAAGTGAGGTTTGCCCTCTGCGCCGCCGCCCTCGCGGCGCTCTGCGCCTGTCAGGATCCGCAGCCGAAGCTCAAGGCCCGCGAGGAGGCCTGCGCCAAGAACCGCGACTGCTCCTACGGCCTCGACTGCGTGGACGGCCTGGTGGCCGGGGCCGACGGCGGCGTGGGGAGGCCCGGCAAGACCTGCCAGTTCCACTCCTTCGCCGACTGCGAAGGCGACGGCTCGCAGGACGCCACCGACGGCCGCCCCCAGTGCCTCAACAGCTACAAGTGCCGCGAGGGCCACTGCACGGTGCAGTGCGCGGGTCACAAGGACTGCAGGGAGGGCGAGGTCTGCAAGGTGGGGCTCTGCACCAAGGGCGGCAACGCCAGCGCGCAGTGTTTCGACAACCGCGACTGCCCCTATCCGGACAGCTGCTACTACGGCCAGTGCGTCGTCCGCACGCAGAACCAGCGCTGCAACACGGACCTCGACTGCGGACCCGGCTACCGCTGCCTGAACTCTGTCTGCCAGTAGGTGAAAATTCTGACGCGCACGGTCTTGTGATCGCGACGAAGCATGTTACAAGGCCGCGCCAGTTTCCAGTTTGCTCGGTGCGTACATTTGAAAGGATCGGCCATGTCCGTCGAAGCGAAGGTCAAGAGCATCATCGCTGAGCAGCTCGGGGTCGGCGAGGACGAGATCAAGATTGAGTCGGCCTTCATCGAGGACCTGGGCGCCGACTCGCTCGACATCGTCGAGCTGGTGATGGCGATGGAGGAGGAGTTCGAGGTCGAAATCCCCGACGAGGACGCCGAGCACATCAAGACGGTGCAGGACGCGATCAACTTCATCAACGAGCACAAGAAGTAGGCCCTTCGGGCCCGGCCTCAGGCTTCAGGCCTCAGGCTTCAGGCCAAGAGCCCTCATGCAAAAAGTTGAACGCAGAGTCGTGGTCACGGGTCTGGGGCTGGTGACGCCCCTGGGCATCGGCAATGAGGTCAGCTGGCAGGCGGCCATCGCCGGCAAGAGCGGGATCGGGCCGATCACCCGCTTCGACGCCTCGCAGCTGCCCTGCCGCATCGCCGGCGAGGTGAAGAACTTCGACCCGGCCGTCTTCATGGACAAGAAGGAGGCGCGGCGCAACGACCTCTTCATCCAGTTCGGGCTGGCCGGCGCGCAGCTGGCGCTGCAGGACGCTGGGCTGCCCCTCGACCAGCCGCTGGGCGAGCGCTGCGGCGTCATCGTCGGCTCGGGAATGGGCGGCCTCGCCACCCTGGAATCCACCCACCTGACCGCGGTGGAGAAGGGCCACCGGCGCGTCAGTCCGTTTTTTATACCAAGTATGATCGTCAACCTGGTGGGCGGCCAGATCAGCATCCGCTACGGCGCCGCCGGCGTGAACTACGCCCCGGTCAGCGCCTGCGCCACCGGCAACCACGCCATCGGCGAGTCGCTGCGGCACATCCAGCACGGCGACGTCGACGTGATGATCACCGGCGGCGCCGAGGCCACCATCACCTTGCTGGGCATCTCCGGCTTCACCGCCGCCCGCGCCGTCTCCGAGCGCAACGACGCGCCGGAAAAGGCCTCGCGCCCCTTCGACAAGGAGCGCGACGGCTTCGTCGCCGGCGAAGGCGCGGGCATCCTCATCCTCGAGGAGCTGGAGCACGCCCGGGCGCGCGGCGCCCGCATCTACTGCGAGCTGACCGGCTACGCCGCCACCGCCGACGCCTTCCACATCACCACCCCCTCGGGCAGCGGCGCCGAGCGCGCCATGCGGCTCTGCCTGCAGGACGCCGGCCTCGAACCCACCGACGTGCAGTACGTCAACGCCCACGGCACCTCGACGCCGGTGGGCGACATCGCCGAGATCAAGGCCATCAAGAGCGTCTTCGGCGACTGGGCAAAGAAGGGCCTCTTGGTCAGCTCGACCAAGAGCATGACGGGACACCTCCTCGGCGCGGCCGGCGGCGTCGAGGCGGGCTTCAGCGTCCTCGCCCTCAAGCACGGCATCGTCCCGCCCACCATCAACGTCGAGCACCAGGATCCGGAGTGCGATGTCGACGTGGTGCCCAACACCGCGCGCGAAGTCCCCCTCCGGGTGGCCATGTCGAACTCCTTCGGCTTCGGCGGCACCAACGCAGTCGTCGTCTTCCAGAGACTCGAATGAACCCGATGGATCGGCCGCTCAGCGAAGTGGACCCGCAGATCGCCGCGCTCATCCGCGAGGAGACGCAGCGGCAGGCCGAGGGCCTCGAGCTCATCGCCAGCGAGAACTTCGTCTCCGAGGCGGTGCTGGAGGCGGCCGGCTCGACGCTCACCAACAAGTACGCGGAAGGGCTGCCCGGCAAGCGCTACTACGGCGGCTGCGAGGTGGTCGACAAGGTGGAGCAGTTGGCCATCGACCGCGCCAAGGCGCTCTTCGGCGCCGAGCATGCCAACGTCCAGCCGCACGCGGGGTCGCAGGCCAACATGGCCACCTACTTCGCGCTGCTGCGGCCGGGCGACCGGATCCTCTCGCTCAGCCTCGCGCAGGGCGGCCACCTCACGCACGGGTCGCCGGTGAACTTCTCCGGCAAGCTCTTCGAGATCCACCACTACGGTCTCGACCCGAAGACCGAGCGCATCGACTACGACGCCGCCCTCAAGCTGGCGCGCGAGGTGCGGCCCCGGGCGGTGCTCTGCGGCGCGTCGGCGTATCCGCGGCGGCTCGACTTCGTCAAACTGCGGGAGATCGCCGAGGACGTGGGCGCGCTGATGATCTGCGACATCGCCCACATCGCCGGGCTGGTGGCGGTCGGCCTGCATCCTTCGCCGGTGCCGCTGGCCGACGCGGTCACCACCACCACGCACAAGACGCTGCGCGGCCCGCGCTCGGGCCTCATCCTCTGCAAGCAGCAGCACGCCAAGGTGGTGGACTCCAACGTCTTCCCCGGCATCCAGGGCGGGCCGCTCGAGCACATCATCGCCGCCAAGGCGGTGGCCTTCGGCGAGGCGCTCAAGCCCGAGTTCAAGGACTACCAGCAGCGCATCATCGACAACGCGCAGGCGCTGGCCGCGGGGCTCATCGAAGGCGGCGTGCGGCTGGTGGCGGGCGGCACCGACACGCACTTGATGCTCTGCGATCTGCGCTCGAAGAAGCTGACCGGCAAGGTCGCCGAGGCGGCGCTGCAGAAGGCGCACATCACCACCAACAAGAACATGATCCCGGGCGATCCGGAGAAGCCGTTCGTGACCTCGGGCCTGCGCCTCGGCACACCGGCGCTGACCACCCGCGGGATGGGCACCTCCGAGATGAAGAAGGTGGCGCAGTTGATCCTGCGCGTGCTCGACCACCCGGCCGACGAGGCGGAGATCGCTCGCGTCCGCGGGGAAGTGGGCGAGCTCTCGGGGCAGTTCCCGCTCTACGCGAAGCGGCT
>JANXXR010000052.1 GCA_025350525.1 Deltaproteobacteria bacterium | reverse complement strand
GCGCGAGGTAGAACATCGGGCCTCGATGTAAGGGATTGCGGAAGTTCGCGCAAGGGAGAGCGTTTGGCGACGGTGCGGCCTGCGGCTTCAGTGGTGCTGGTCCGGGAAGACGGGCGCCTGCTCTGGGTGCGGCGCGGCGAGCAGCTGCGCTTTTCGGCGGGCTTCTACGCCTTCCCCGGCGGCGGCGTGGACGTCGAGGATGCGGGGGTGCCCTTGCGGAACGGCGAATCGCTCGACGCCGCCGAGGCGCCCTGCGTGGCGGCGGCCGCTCGGGAGCTATTCGAGGAGACCGGCGTTTTGGCGGTGCCGGGCGCGGAGCGCGTCTCGAGGGCCGAGCGCAAGGAAATCCGCGAGGCGCTGCTGGCGCGTCCCCCCACGGCGTCGTTCGGCGACTTTCTTAAGAGGCACGGGCTGCACGTCGATGCCCGTCAGTTCGCCAGGGCCGGACGCTGGGTGACTCCGCAGGCGTTGCCCATCCGCTTCGACGCGCGCTTCTACCTGGTGGAGTTGCCCGCCGCCGAAGAGGCGGAGATCTGGCCGGGCGAATTGACCATGGGCGAATGGATCCAGCCCGCCGAGGCGCTGCGCCGCTGGGAGTCGGGCGCGGCCCTCCTCCATCCGCCGGCCTGGCACACCTTGAAGTCGCTGGCGCACGCGCGCTCGCCCAGAGGTGCGCTGCCCCTGCTGACCGCTCCTGAAAAGGCGCCGTGGGCGCTGCCGATGCAGGAGCACATCGTCCAGCGCATCGAGTTCCAGCGCGGGCTGCTCCTCGTGCCGCTGCGCACGCCGACGCTTCCGCCCGCCACCCACACCAACTGCTTCCTGCTCGGCGACGACAAGCTCTGGGTGGTCGATCCGGGCTCGCCCTGGCCGGAGGAGCAGGCCATCCTCAAAGACACGCTCGACCGGCTCACCGCCGAGGGCCGCAAGCCCGTGGGCGTCCTGCTCACGCACCACCATGTCGATCACGTGGGCGGCGCGCAGGTGCTGGGGCTCCCCATCGCCGCCAGCGCGCAGACGGCGGCGCTGCTCGACTTCAAGGTGGACCGCGTGCTGGAAGACGGCGACCGCCTCGAGGTCGGCCCCCGCGGCTGGCGCGCGCTCCACCTTCCCGGCCACACGCGCGGGCACCTCTGCCTCATCGAGGACGGCAGCGGCGCCGTGATCGCGGGCGACCTGGTGGCGGGAGTGGGCACGGTGATCATCGATCCGCCCGAGGGCGACATGGCCGAATACCTCGCCTCGCTGGATCGGCTGCTGGGAGAAAAGCCCGGCGCCATCTTTCCGGCGCACGGCCCGGTGGTGCCCGGCGGCGCGCTCAAGCTCGAGCAGTACCGCGCCCACCGGCTGGAGCGCGAGGGCCTGGTGCTCGCCGCGCTCGCGAAGCAAACAGGGCCGGCATCGCCGGCCCAACTCGTCCCTGCTGCCTATCCCGACGTCAAGCCCGCCCTCTACCCCTACGCCGAGCGCAGCCTCCTCGCCCACCTCTACAAGCTGGTCGCGGACGGCCGCGCCGTTCAAGTGGGCGAGTCCTTCAGGCTTCAGGCCGGCTCAGCCCCTGAAGCCTGAGGCCTGAGCCTATTTCGTTGAGCTCCCCGGCCTCCACACCAGACTGAGCGCGAAGATGTTCGCGCGCGTGTCGTAGGTGCCGGGGAACGCCTCGGTGCCGGCCGTCGTCGTCGAGTCTTCCCAGTCGTGGAAATAGGAAGCGCTGATCTCGAGGTTGGGCGTCGGA
This sequence comes from Deltaproteobacteria bacterium, assembly GCA_025350525.1. Classification (GTDB taxonomy): domain Bacteria; phylum Myxococcota; class Myxococcia; order Myxococcales; family 40CM-4-68-19; genus 40CM-4-68-19. The sequence continues at coordinate 5,130 of JANXXR010000052.1, read as the reverse complement.
TCGATGCCCACGCCAAAGGTGACGGCGGTCGAGTTGGCGTCGGGCAGCGTCGGCGAGAGCGTCTCCGGGCGCGTGGGCGCGGTGTCGCGCAGGACGCCGGCGCGCAGCTTGAGCAGCGGCAGCACCTTGATCTCGGTGCCGACGCGCAGCGTGTAGCCGTTCTTGTAGTCGCGCGGCACCACCACGGTGACGCCGCGGTCGCCGACGAACAAGTCCTGCTTGTAGACGTGGAAACGCTCCCAGGTCCAGTCGAAGGTTACCAGCACCGGCGCGATCACGCGCAGCGCCGCTCCCAGGTTCAGCTGGTTGGGATAGGTGAGCCCGTGGGTGACGTTCTGGTCGAGGAGCCGCGGCTGCAGCGCCGGCGGAATGTTGCTTCCGTGCGCGCGGCCGGTGAGCGTCTGCACGCCCTGGTGCTTGTAGTCGAAGCCGATGGTGAACGGCACCGAGGCGATGGGCTGCAGCTCCGCCGAGAGGTCGTAGCTGAGCGCGCCGCCCACGGTGCCGAGCTCGATCTGGCCCGGCGTCCCGTTGAGGAAGTTCAGCCCCTGGATGAGGTGCTCGGTGGTCCGGTAGTAGACGAGGCCGCCGCCCAGCCGCAGCTGCGGCATCAGCTGCACGCCCGCGGTCAGATAGGTCCCGTAGACTTTGCGGTCGACGGTGATGATCTCGTTGCGGCCCGGCCAGTCGCCGGGCCAGAAGATGTAGCCGCCGCCCGGGACGGTGAGGCCGAAGCCGAGCCCGACCCGCATGCCGTTGGAGAGCGGCAGCCCGCCCGCCACGTAGAGCGCGGGCGGGAAGGCGCCCTTGGGGATCATGGTGACGCTGGTGCCGCTGGTCGGCTCGGTCCAGGTGCTGCGGAAGTCGATGAGGCTTGCCCCCAGCGAGACGCTGAGGCCGTCGAGCCGCGCCAGCGCCGCCGGCATCGCGTAGGTGGCCGCGGCGTCCTCCTGCGCCGCCTGCGCCGAGCCGGCCATCGCCAGGTCGCGGGCGTTGATGTTGGGCACCACGTAGCCGCCGGCGAAAGCCGCTGCCGGGAGGAGAACAGCTGCGATGGCGACAATGAGATTGCGCATGGTCGTCGTCCTTTTCACGGCGCGGACCGGAGGTTGGGCGGGAGCGTCCCGCTGGCGAAGAAGGCAGCGATGTCGTCCTGCGCCTGCAGGGTGATGCTGGTGGCGCCGGTTCCGTACGCGCCCCACTCGAGGAGGAAGCCGTGGTCCACCGCGTTGGCCGGGCAGCTGGCCCCGCCGTGCGCGACGAAGGTGGTCAGCGTCCCAGTCGAGGCGTTGGCCGGCCCCAGCCCGATCAGCTGGTAGAGCTCGAGGTTGAACGGGTTCGGCACCGACTTGTCGCAGAGTGCAAACTGACCGATGACCGCACGAGAGGCCGGCGCCGGCGCCAGCGCGCTGAGCGGCGCCGGGAACGCGAGCGTGTTGGAGGTCAGGTTCTGCGCGAAGTTGAGCGGATCGGCGGGATCGATCACCCACTTCGCCACCGTGAGGAACTGCAGGTAGCCGGACGGGTTCGACGCCTTGTCGAGGCCCTTCGAGGCCAGGAGCGCGTTGAGGGACGTCGAGTAGTTGGGGCTGTTCGCGAAGGTGTCGATGAGGGTGGCCCCGCCGACGTTGAGCGCCGCCTTGGAGATGCGCGGATTGGAGGCGACGGTGCCCACGCCCTGGATCGAGCCCATCGACTGCGAGGCCCAGTAGATCTTGCGCGGATCGATCTGGTAGCCGGTGATGGGCGCGCCGGCGGCGGTGCCGGTGATGATGAAGTTCGCGCAGCTGGTGGCGGGATTGGTGGGCGGGGCCGCCGGGTCGCAGGCCGGGTTCGGCGAGAGCAGCCGGATCAGCTGCGATTCATCGATCATGTCCTGCCGCAGGGTGTCGCGGCTGCGGAAGAGATTGAAGCTGATGAGGAAGTTGGCGGAGACCAGCGGTGTCGACTTGGTGTTGCTGCAGCCCACGCAGGTGGTGGTGTCGCGGGCGAAGTCGGCGCCCGCCGCGCAGTGACCCGGCGTCGGTCCCGGCGCGTCGCCCTCGTTGGCCAGCGCAGGATCGGCGACGCAGGCCGCGCCACCCGCGCACTGGCCGGGACCGCCGGCCGAGCAGAGCGAACGATCGCCGTGCTTGACGGCGTCGATGGCCGCCACCGCGAAGCCCGCCTTGTTGAGCTCGTTGGCGATGAAGAGCATGTCGCGGCGGCTGTCGCCGAGGCCATGCCGATAGATGACCAGCGGCACCGTGCAGACGCCGTTGGGGCTGTTGCCGCCCGCCCCCGCCGGACCGGGAATGCAGCCGCCGGTGCCCGTCGAGCCGTAGTTCGGCAGCGTGATGAGCGCGTTGATGGGCTCGGCGACCGGGTTGGTGGTGGGCCCGCTGAAGGCGCCGGTGTCGGTGCAGCTGGGGTCGCCGGCGTTGCAGAGCAGCTTGTTGAAGGTGAGCACCGGCGCCTCGACGATGAAGCCGATGTTGGCGTTGGGCACCACCGCCGGGTCGGGGTTGACGCCGTAGGCGGAGAGCGTGGTCGTGACCGGCGGCGCCGTCGCGCAGGACGGGACCAGGCCCGCCATGGCCGCGCTGCAGGAGACCGTCTGGGCGCCGACCGGCTGCAGCGTGCTGAGCGGCGTTCCGTAGGGCAGCGCGGCCAGCAGGCTGGCGGTGCTCTTGATGCCACTCTGCGTGCGGATGGTGTAGGCCATGGTCACGTGCGCGCGCGTGATGTTCTTGGTCGCCGCCAGATCATCGAGCGCCGGCTTGAGCGCCTGCCGCAGCGGCTCCAGCTGCTTCGCGTCGCTGAGCGCGAGCCCGGCGACGGTGGGCGTGGTCCCGACCAGGAGCGGGTTGTTGAGCGCGAGCAGCCGGCCCAGCGTGGCCTGCGCGGTCTTCTTGCCGCCCGGCTCGCTGATGCCGTCGGTGAGCACCACCGCGTACTCGCTGCCCTCGTGCAGGGGAGGCAGCGCATAGAGCCCGCCGGTGGGGAGCGGAAGGGGAACGCCGGGCTGCAGGCCGATGACGTTGGTGGCCGAGGTGCCTGCCGCCACCAGCTGCGAGGAGACGGCGACGAAGCCGGGCTTGAGTCCCTGGGCGAACTCGCCCGCCTCCGGAACGCGCTTGGGGCCGGTGGCGGTCAGCTCGTAGATGAAGACGGTGTTCTTGTTGACGGTGGTCGGGTCGATGAGCCCCGACATGGTGGCGGTGATGATGCCGGTGGTGGAGAAGCCGTCGAGCGTGCCCAGCGGCGGACCGAGAGAACCGAAGGGGCCTTTCACCGGGTCCTGCGCCGCAGCGATGAGGTGGTGGGTGACGGGGTCGAGGAGGAAGTCGCTGGGGAACGGCAGCGCCGTGGCATCGCCCAGCGCGCCGGCGACAGGGTCGGCCCGGACGTGCACCGCGGAGGTGACGGTAAAGGCGGTCATGGCGGCGATGTCGCTGGTGGCGAAGCCCGCGCCCTGCAGCGCGGCGAAGGGCAAGAGGTACGCCTTGCGAAGCTGCTCAAGCTGCGCGGCGGCGGCGGCCTTGTCGGCGCGGCTGTTGCCGGGGATGAGGCCCTGATTCGCCGGCAGCGTCAGGTCCACGCCCTGCGTGATCAAGTACATGGTCGGGCGCGGGTTGACGTTGCCGCCGCCGACGATCTGCACGCCTGCGGGGCCGCCCTTGACCGCGGCCACGTAAGTGGCCGGCGCGAGTTCGCGCAGGCCCTTGGCGTCGGCTTTCTTGCGGATGATGAGCGTGCCGTGCGAGTTGCCGGTGGGCTTGGTGGGGTCGTCAGGCACCACGATGTAGCTGGAAGCCTTGGGCGCGTCGTAAGCCACCGGCCCTACTCCCGCGGCGCTCAGCGAGAGGATGATCAGGTTCGTCGGGTTGATGCTGGTGACGTCGAGCGGCGGCGCGGTGCGGGTGATGGCGCCGGTGCCGGGGTTGATGTTGATCCGCACGAAGTCGAAGGTGATGGGCAGCTCCTGATCCGCCGGCCAGCCGCCTTGCGCCTGGAACGACTTCAAGACTTCGGCCTGCGCCGCCGGCTGGGTGGCGATGGCCTGATCTTGCAGGGCCAGGTCGTTGGGGAGCGGGATGTCGGCCGGGCTCTGATCGGTCGCGTCGGGCTGTGGATCGAAGATCGCGTAGTCGACGGAGGACGGATTGTTACCGGCCGGGTCGAACGGAACCGGGGGTTCGCAGGCCAGCGCGGCGAGCGCGAGCGCGAGCAGAGGGGTTGCGCGGCGGAGCAGCATTGGCTGCCTCCTACAGGGTGTTGGGCTGGAAGAACGACGACGGCGCATATCGTCCGGCTTTTGGGTCTCTGTCAAGGCGCTCGCTCGCAGGGCGGCATCGCTCGACTGAAAATTTTCGCTGCTGCGATCAGAAGCCGGGGAGCTTGAGCTGGTGGAGTTCGCGGACGGCCACCGCCTCGATCTTCCTCTCCCGCAGCGCCGCCGCCAGCTCGGCCGCGTAGCCCTGGACGGCGAAGATGCGCTGGGCGCGGCTGTTCACCGCATAGGCCAACAGCTCGTCGAAGCCAGCGTGATCCGAGAGCGGGATCGCTTCGTCCGCGCCAGGGATCCCGTCGATGGCGCGGCCCGAGAGCACGCAGACGCGGTGCGGGCCGAGCTTGAGCCGCGAGAGCCGCGCGGTGGGCGGCACCAGCACCACCTCGCCCTCGTCCTCGAGGCGCACGAAGCCTTTCAGCGCCACCCCGCTCGCCGCGTAGACCTCGCAGGCGCGGTGGGCGGTGGCGTGCAGCCTCACCGTCCGGCCGCTGTCGCCGAGAGAGCGCACCAGGTCCTGCGCCGCGCCCACCGCCGCCGCCACCAGCACCGGCGTCTTGCCCTGCCGCAAGGTCTTCTCCACGAAGGCGTGCACGCGCTCGAGCAGCTCCGCGCGGGGCGGGAAGAGGTAGCGCGGATGGCCGTATAAGGCCTGCAGCGCCAGCGTCTCGCACTCGAGATCCTGGCGCGGCTCGGCGGTGAGCGAGGCGCGGGCGCCGCTGCCGCCCAGGTCGGCGGCGTAGACGAGATCGAGGCCGTCGGCCTCACAGCGCAGCTGCGCGCTGCCCAGCACCAGCCCCGCCGGATGGACGGTGAGCCGCAGCGAGCCGAGCGCAAAGGGCTTGCCCCAGGCGGCCGGC
>JANXXR010000013.1 GCA_025350525.1 Deltaproteobacteria bacterium | reverse complement strand
GGTGCGGGTGGCCAAGGTCGGCGACCGCACGGTGGTGGTCATCGGCGACGGCCCTCCTGCCGGAGCCAGCGGAGCCGCCCCGTGAGCGGGTTCATGGAGTTCTGGGGCGGCCGCGACCTCTGGCTGGAGCCGATGATCGCCGGCGTGCTGGCGGGCGCCATCCTCGGCTACATCGGCGTCTTCGTGGTGCTCAAGCGGATGGTCTTCGTCTCCGCCGCGCTCTCGGAGATCTCGGGCGTCGGGGTCGCCTTCGCCTTCTACCTGGGCGCGCTCACCGGCATCGATCCGCACGCGCACGGGGCCATCCCCATCCTGCTCGAGCCCACCTGGTTCTCGCTCTTCTTCGCCTGCGGGGCGGCGGCGCTCTTCTCGCTGCGGCCCGGCCACCGGCGGCTGGCTACCGAGACCATCGTGGGCCTCGGCTACATCATCGCCAGCGCCTCGGTGCTGGCCATCTTGAACAGCCCGCGCATCGCGCAGGAGGCGCACGCGGTCGGCGACATCCTCTTCGGCAACGCGGTGACGGTGCCGCGCTCGCAGATCTGGGCGCTCTTCGCCGCCGCCCTCGCCGTCGTCGTCACCCACCTGCTCTTCTTCAAGGAGTTCCTCTTCGTCAGCTACGACCCCGAGACCGCCGTCGTCCAGGGGATCGGCGTCTTCCGCTACGAATTGCTCCTCAACCTCGCCATCGCGGTGGTCATCTCGGTGGCCACCCGCGCGGTTGGCGCGCTGCCGGTCTTCGCCTTCACCGTCATCCCGGCGGCGGCGGCGCTCATGCTCACCGAGAAGATGCGGCTCACCATCCCGCTGGCGGTGGGCTTCGGCGTGGTCTCGGCGGCGGTCGGGTACTACGTGAGCTGGATCGCCCAGCTTCCCACCGGCGCCAGCATGGTGGTGGTGGCCTCTGTCTTTTTGCTGCCCGGCCTGGTGAATCTCTGGCGGCGCAACGCGGTCTGAGGGCCCATGAACCTGGCAATCGCTCTATTGCTCGCTGCCGCCGACGTCGCTGCTGCCGATGTCGATGGCGGCGTCCCCGACGACGCCCAGCTGCAGAAGGAACTGCAGCAGGCCATCCAGTCCGATCAGGCCGCCGCCGCCAAGGGCAATCCCGCCGCGCAGGCCGCCTCCGTTCCCGACGCGCCCGCCGCCCCGCCCCTGCCTGCCCGCGGCTCGCAGTCGCTCAATCCCGACATCAGCGCCATCGTCGACGCCGACTTCGGCTGGCAGCGCCGTCCGCCCTCGCTGCTCAACGGCGACGACCCGGACTTGCACGCCGACCCCGGCCGCCACGCCGTCGGCCCCGCGGTGCAGGAGGTGGAGCTCGCCCTCTCCGCCATCGTCGATCCGTACTTCAAGGGCGAGGTCTATTTGACCATCCCCAACCTTTCCGGCCTCGAGGTGGAGGAGGCCTTTGCGACCACCACCAGCCTGCCGTGGAACCTGCAAGCGAAGATGGGCAGCTTCCGCAGCGCCTTCGGACGGCAGAACGGACAGCACCTGCACGTGCAGGACTTCACCCGCAGGCCGCTGGTCAACGCCGCCTTCCTCGGGTCCGACGGCCTGCGCGGGCCGGCGGCGCAGGTGAGCTGGCTCTCGCCCTTGCCCTTCTTTCTCACTCTCTACGGCGAGGTGCTGGGCATCCGCGCTGACCCGCCAGCGGCGCTGCCCGACCAGGGCCCCGCCGATCCGGTGAGGACCTTTGGAGCCGAGGCCTCGCGCAAGCCGACGCTGGCGGTCGAGGCCAAGGCCTTCTTTCCGCTGGGCGAAGAGTGGTCGCTCTTCAGCGGGCTCAACTTCGCCTCCGGCCGCTCGACCGGGCTGGTGGCCAGCACCAACTGCATCTCCGCCACGCCCTGCCCGACCACCAGCGCTGGAGCCAACCGCGACACCACGCTCTATGGGGCCGACCTCTACCTCAAGTGGAAGCCCGCCAACGTCGCCTCCGGCTACACCTCGCTGGCCTTCCAGGCCGAGGCGATCTTTCGCCACTTCGACGCCGGCGACAGCCTCGACTCCGAGTGGGACGGCGGCCTCTACGCGCAGGTGGTCGCCCAGGTGGCGCGGCGCTGGTTTTTGGGCGCGCGCTACGATCTGATCGGCGTGCCGACCTCGTCGGTACTGGCGCGGACGCAGCGCGGCTCGGTGAGCCTGACTTTCCAGGCGAGCGAGTTCGCCCGGGTGCGCGGCTACCTGGAGGTCGAACAGACGGGCGACACCGCGGGCACCTTGCTCCCGAAGATTGCGCAAGCCACTGCGCCGGCGGCTTTCCTGCAGCTCGAGATCTCCATCGGCGCCCACGGCGCGCATGCCTTTTAGGTTGAATGCCGCCTTGTTGAATGCCGCCTTGACGGGAGAGGTCCAACCGACATGATCGCCATGCTCGCGGTGCTGCACGTCGTCTCGTCCATTCCCACGCTGGGCTCGATCGCCAAGGAGGTCGGCGGCGACCGGATCGCGGTGCAAGCGCTCGGCAAGGGCTACCAGGATCCGCACTTCGTCGAGCCCAAGCCCAGCCTGATGCTGGTGCTCAACCGGGCCGACCTGCTCCTCCACGTCGGCATGGAGCTGGAGATCGGCTGGCTGCCGCCCCTGGTGCTGGGCTCGCGCAACCCGAAGATCCAGAACGGCGAAGCCGGCAACCTCGACTGCTCGCACGTCATCCCGGTGATGGACGTGCCGACCACCAAGATCGACCGCTCGATGGGCGACATCCACCCGCAGGGCAACCCGCACTACTGGCTGCCGCCCGCCAACGCGCGGCTGATCGCGAAGGAGATCGCGGCGCGGCTCGCGCAGCTGGATCCCGAGGGCAAGCCCGCCTACGACAAAAATCTCATCGCCTTCCTCTCGAAGGTGGACGCGCGCGAGAAGCAGTGGGCGCCGCTGGTGGCCAGGCTCAAGGGCGTGAAGGTCGCGACCTACCACAAGAGCTGGTCGTACGTGTCCCATTGGCTGGGCATGGAGGAGCTGGGCTACGTGGAGATCAAGCCCGGCATTCCGCCCGACCCGCAGCACCTGGTCTCGCTCATCTCGATGATGAAAAGCCAGGGCGTGAAGCTCCTGATGATGGAGGATTTCTACAACAAGAGCGTCGCCGAGCTGGTGGCGCAGAAGTCGGGGGCGAAGCTCCTCGACCTGCCCACCGACGTCGGCGCGCGGCCGGAGATCAAGGACTGGTTCACGCTGGTG
>JANXXR010000012.1 GCA_025350525.1 Deltaproteobacteria bacterium | reverse complement strand
CCGGGCTGCGCGCTCATCGGGCTCTCGCGGATGCGCCGGATCCTCCAGGTCGATTACGACAACGCCTTCATGCGGGTGGAAGAAGTAGAGGCCGAAGTCGGCCAGCGAAGCCGAGACCGGCTTGCCGCCCAGGCGCAGGTGCTTCTCGGTGAGGTGCCAGCCGCGCGGGCGCACCAGCAGGGTGGCGATCTTCTCGTTGAGCTTGTAGGCCTTGCCCTCGGGCGAGGTGAAGGTCAGCTTGCGGCGCACGGCGTCCATGAGGTTGACGTGGCCCTGCCCGACGGCGCTCCAGGTGGGCGAGAGCGAGTCCTCGAAGTCGGACATGAAGGTGTCGGCGCCGGAGTTGAGCGCGTTGATCATCATCTTGCGCTCGACCGGGCCGGTGATCTCGACGTGCCGCTTCTGCAGATCGGCGGGGGTGGGCGCGACCTTCCACTTGCCCGCGCGGACCTCGGCGGTCTCCGGCAGGAACTCGAACTGCCCGCCCGCGGCCAGCTTCTGGTAGCGCGCGTCCCGCTTGCGGAGCAGCTCCTCCCGCCGCGCGCCAAAGGTCTGCTGGAGCTGCTCGAGGAACGTCAGCGCGGGCTGGGAAAAGATCTCTTCCGGGCCCTTTGCAGTCACTTCGATCATGGGAGCCTCCTCGGGGCCGGTGACGGCACCACAAGATGGGTCAAGCGTCCAGTGGGATGCGCGCCCTGAAGCCCGATCGCAAGCGCTACTGCACCACCATCCCCTGGAAGTAGTAAGCCTGCAAGTAGACCAGCACGCCCACCAGGCAGGCAAGCGCGAGGCTGTGGAAGAAGACGTAGCGCAGGATGTCGCCCTCGCCGCCCTGCTGGCCGGTGGCGACGCCCGCGACCACGATGCTCTGCGCGTCGATCATCTTGCCCATCACGCCGCCGGAGCTGTTGGTGGCGGCGGCGAGGATCGGCGAGATTCCCACCTGTTGTGCGGTCACCTGCTGGAGGTTTCCGAAGAGGACGTTGGAGGAGGTGTCGCTGCCGGTCAGCGCCACGCCCAGCCAGCCGAGCAGCGCGGAGAAGAAGGGAAAGAGGTGGCCGGTCGAGGCGAAGGCGAGGCCCATGGTCGCGTCGGACCCGGAGAAGCGGGTGGTGAACCCGAGCGCGAGCATGGCGGCGATGGTGAGGAGCGAGAAGCGCACGCGCTTGAGGGTGAGCAGATAGGTCTTGAGGAGCTGGCCGGGCTTGAGCCCGAGCAGGAGGCCCGAGACGATGCCGGAGAGGAGCAGGCTGGTGCCGGTGGCGGAGATCCAGTTGAAGCTGAAGGCCGCCGCCTCCGCCGTGGGCTTGGCCACCACCGGCGGCGCCCGCAGCACCATCTTGTCGAGGAAGGGAATGGCGAAGGTCGGGTTGGAGACGCCGTTGAAGAAGGCCTTCACGGCCGGCACTCCCCAGGCGAAGACGAAGATGGAGAGGATGATCCACGGCATCCAGGCCAGCCGCGCCTCGCGCGGAGAGGGAATCTCGTGCTTCTCGAGCGTGCCCGCGCTCTCGCCCGGGAAGCGAAAGGTCCGCTTCGGCTGCCAGAACTTGAGCAAGATGTAGGTGGCCCCGATCGAGACCAGCGCCGAGATGATGTCGACCAGCCACGGCCCGTGGAAGTTGGAGACGAGGTACTGCGGAATGGCGAAGAAGACGCCGGCCACCAGGCAGGCGGGCCACACCTCGATCATGCCGTCGAAGCCGGCCATGGCCCAGACCAGCCAGAAGGGGATGATGAGCGAGAAGAAGGGCAGCTGCCGGCCCACCATCGCCGACAGCTTCTCGATGGGCAGGTTGGTGACCTTGGCGAGCGCGATGATGGGCGAGGCGAGGGCGCCGAAGGCCACCGGCGCGGTGTTGCCGATGAGCGAGAGTCCCGCCGCCGCCAGCGGCTGGAAGCCGAGGCCGATGAGCATGGCCGCGCAGATGGCCACCGGGGTGCCGAACCCGGCCGCGCCCTCGATGAAGGCGCCGAAGCTGAAGCCGATGAGCAGCACCTGGATGCGCCGGTCGCTGGCGAGGCCGGCGATGGTCTGCTTGACCACCTCGAACTTTCCGGTGGAGACGGTGATGTCGTAGACGAAGATCGCGTTGAGCACGATCCAGCCGATGGGGAAGAGTCCGTAGGCCGCGCCGTTGAGGGCGGCGGCGACGGCCATCGAAGCCGGCATCTTGTAGGCGAGGATGGCGATGAGCAGCGCGGAGGCGAGGCCGAGGAGCGCGGCGATATGCGCCCGGATGTGGAAGAAGGCCAGCGCGCCGAGCAGCACCACCACCGGGATGGCCGCGATCAAGGCGGAGACATAGAGGTTGCCGAAGGGGTAGTAGGCCTGGGTCCAGGTCATCGCGCCGGCTCCTTGGCTGCTGGTGAAATGCGCTTCGCGGTGCGGCAGCGGCTGCGTCTACTCGGGGGACCTTACCGTGCTCATGGGCAGGCACTTCCACTACGACGAACGGGGGGAGTATACAAGTTCACCTTTCCGCCCCGGAGACGATGATGCCCAGGAACCTGACGCGCAGGACGCTGATCAAGGCTGGTCTCACCGCGGGCGCCGCGCTGGCCACGCCCACCCTCTTCTCGCGCAAGGCCTCGGCGCAGACCGAGAACACGCTCAAGGTCGTGCAGTGGAAGCACTTCGTCCCCGACTACGACCGCTACTTCAACGAGTTCGTGAAGAAGTTCGGCGAGCAGCACAAGTGCAAGGTGGAGGTGGACTACGTCGCCACCGCCGACCTGCCCACCGCCATCGCCGCCGACATCTCGCGAGGCGGAGGTCACGACGTCTTCCACCTCAACGGAACGGGCGCCTGGCTCTACGATCAGGCGCTGGTCGACGTGACCTCGGTGGCCGACCGCCTGGCCAAGGACTTCGGCGGGTGGATCCCCCACTCGGAGTCCATCGGCAAGATCAAGGACAAGTGGCTGGCGATCCCCTACTGGTACATCGCCTATCCGATGATCATCAACCGCGGGTACTTCAAGGAGGTGGGCGCCGACTACACCGACAAGACCACCTGGGCCGACCTGCTCCCGGCCGGGGCCAGGCTGAAGAAGGCGGGGCATCCCTTCGGCATCGCCTACTCGCAGACGCCCGACTCCAACGACAACCTCTACCCGCTGATGATGGCGTACGGCGCCTACCTCTTCGACAAGGAGGGGAAGATCTCGCTCAAGCGCAAGGAGATCACCGAGGTGCTCGAGTACGGCAAGCGGTTCTTCAGCGAGACCATGACCGACGAAGTCTTGAGCTGGGACGACAGCTCCAACAACCGGTTCATTGCCTCCGGCAAGGGCGCGCTCATCTCCAACCCGATCAGCGCCTACCGGACGGCGGCCAAGGACAACCCCGACGTCTACCGCAACCTCGAGATCCAGAAGACGCCGCTCGGACCCAAGGGCCGGCGCAACGGCTCGCGGACCATGTCGTACGGCGTCTTCAAGTTCTCCAAGCAGCAGGACCTGGCGCGCGAGTTCCTCTACGCCATGGTGGCCGACAGCCACGAAGGAATGCTGCAGAGCACCGGCTACAACCACCCCTTCCTCAAGGGCTTCACCAAGAAGCCCATGCCGGTGATCGGCAACGAGCCCAATCTCAAGCTGCTGCAGGACTTCCAGGACGACGTCATCTTCATCGGCTATCCCGGCCCGATGACCAAGGTCGCGACGGGCATGTACGCGAAGTTCGTCATCCCCACCATGTTCGCCGAAGTCGCCAAGGGGAAGCCCATCCGCGCCGCCATGGACGACGCGGAGAAGAAGCTCCGCGCCATCTAGTTCGACGCTCTCGATCGGACACCATGGCCGACGTCGTTCTCGACAAGGTCGTCAAGAAGTTCGGCGAGGCCGAGGTGGTCGCGGGGATCGATCTCACGGTCCGCGACCTGGAGTTCTGCATCCTGGTCGGCCCTTCGGGCTGCGGGAAGACCACCACGCTGCGGATGATCGCCGGGCTCGAGGAAGTCACCTCCGGCGACATCCGCATCGCGGGCCAGTCGGTGACCTGGACGCCGCCGCGCGACCGCGACATCGCCATGGTCTTCCAGAGCTACGCGCTCTATCCGCACATGACGGTGCGGAAGAACCTGTCGTTCGCGCTGGAATTGCACAAGGTGGCCAGGGCGGAGATCGACCGGCGCATCGCCGAGGTGGCCCAGATCATCGGCCTGACGCCGCTGCTCGACCGCAAGCCGCGCCAGCTCTCGGGCGGGCAGCGGCAGCGCGTCGCGGTGGGCGCGGCGCTGGTGCGGCAGGCGGGCGTGCTGCTCTTCGACGAGCCGCTTTCCAACCTCGACGCCAAGCTGCGCGTGCACATGCGCACCGAGCTGAAGCGGCTGCACCAGGCGGTCAAGTCCACCATGGTCTACGTCACCCACGACCAGATCGAGGCCATGACCATGGGCGACCGCATCGTCATCATGAACGGCGGGCGCATCGTGCAGGTGGGCACCGCCATGGAGGTCTACGATCACCCGACCTCCCGCTTCGTGGCGGGCTTCATCGGCACGCCGCCGATGAACTTCTTCGAGGGCGAGATCGGCAACGGCAGCCTGGCGCTGCAGGGCGGCGTGCAGCTTCCCTTCCTGCGGGAAGGAGCGAAGCCGGGGCGCAAGATCACCTTCGGCATCCGGCCCGAGCACATTTATCTGCGGACGCGGGAGAACACCGGCCGCGTCCCCGCGACCATCGAGGTGGTCGAGCCGCTGGGGCATAGGACCATCCTCACCGCCCGCTGCGCCGCGGGGGTGCTACAGCTGGAGGCGGAGGCGATGCCGGGCCTCAAGCCGGGCGACGCGGCGGATCTCTTCTTCGACCTGCCGCGGGCGCACCTGTTCGATCAGGCGACCGAATGCGTCCTGTAAAGGGCCTGCCCTTCTCCGAGCGCGAGGCGCCCTTCGGCTACGCGCTGGTGCTGCCGGCGCTGCTCTACCTGACGGCGTTCATCGCCTATCCCTTCGCCATGTCGGTGTACCTGAGCGTCTCCGACGCGCAGGCGGGCGCGCAGAAGTGGAACTTCGTCGGCACCGACAACTATTCGAAGGTCGAGAGCTATGACCTGAGCGGCAACGACTTCGTCATCGCCTCCAGGCTGACGCCGGCGGAGGCGCAGGCGCTGGTCGATACCCACAAGGACGGGAAGGTCGTCACCTCCGTGGAAGGCGCGCGCTTCAAGGCTTCGCTCGAGGTGGGGGGCCGCACCGTGCCCGTCTTTGCCAGCGATACCGAGGACAGCGCGGCCTACCTGGCCACCACGCTGCTCAACGACCTCGACTGGCAGGTGCGCGCCAAGGGCACCGAGGCCGAGGTGGTGGCGCACTCCGGCGATTCGGCGCTGGCGCTGGGCAACTTCACCGACCGCAAGCTGCTGGACAAGGCGCGCAAGGGCGACGTGCTCATCGACGCGCACCTCGAAGTGAAGTCGATCGGCACCGGCGTCTGGCAGGATCCGAATTTCATCCTGGCGGTGAAGAACACGCTCAAATATACGTTTGGTACCGAGCTGGTGAAGCTGTTCTTCGGCATTCCCTGCGCATTGCTGCTCTATCGCAAGTTCCGCGGCCGCCAGCTCCTGCGCGGCCTGTTGGTCATTCCCTGGGTCATTCCCATTGCCATTTCCGGGCAGGCCTGGCTCTGGATCCTGGACTCGACCTATTCGGTGTTCAATTGGCTCCTGGTGCGGGGCGGCTTCATTACGCCGCAGAACATCCTCAACTTCCGCGGCGACCCGCACCTGGCCATGGCCTCGCTGGTGGTGGTCAACGTCTGGCGCGGTTTTCCCTTCACGACCATTATCATCCTCGCCGGCCTGACCTCCATTCCCGACGAGATCATCGAGCGCTCCAAGCTGGACGGCACCAATGCCCTGCAGCGCTTTGTCTATGTGATGGCGCCGATGGTGCGGCCCATTCTCATGGTCTCGCTGCTCTTCTCGGTGGTGTTCTCCTTCACCGATTTCAACACCATCTGGATCATCACCCGCGGCGGCCCCTATGACCAGACCCAGATGCTCGCCACCTATGCCTATCAGGTCGGCGTCAATGCGGGATATCTGGGGAAGGGCGCGGCCATCTCGCTCTTCCTCTTCCCCATCATGGCCCTGACCGTCTTTGGAATGCTCCAGTCCCTGCGCAAGGAGAACATGTGAAGCGTCTGCGCATCCCGCCCGACCTCCTCTCCTGGCTGGGCCTCTTGCCGTTCCTCGCCTTTGCCCTTTTTCCTTTCTATTGGGGCTTGGTCACTTCCTTCAAGGCCGACTCCAACCTCTACGACCTGACTCGCAATCCGCTCTGGATTTCGCATCTCGACGGCCGCACCGGAAAGCCGTACCACAAGGACATCATCGTCCCGGCTTCCTATCGCGAGGGGCCCATCGAGTGGCGCGAGAAGCTCGGCGACCACCTGCTGCGCAGCGACAGCGAGCAGCATCCCAAGCCGCTGGCGGTGATCGACGGCCAGGAGATCCTCAGCCCGGTGGACGGGAAGCTTTTGCGCATCGACGTCGCCCAGGGGGCCATCGCCCATCCCAACGAGCAGATCGGCGACATCGAGGTCGAGAACCCCACGCTCTCGCACTACCGCTTCCTCACCCAGACGCCCTTCTACCGCTGGATGAAGGTCAGCCTGCTCACCGGGCTGGCGGTGGTCTTCATCACGCTGCTCATCTCGGTGCCGGCGGCGTATTCGCTGGCGCGCCTGCGCTTCCGCGGCAATCGCGCCATCGGCATCGCCATCTTCCTCACCTATCTGATTCCGCCGACCATTCTCTTCATTCCCTTTTCCCAATTGGTCGGGGCGTTGCATATCGACAACACCATCTGGTCCCTGATCCTCAGCTATCCGACCTTCACCATTCCTTTCTGCACCTGGCTGCTGATGGGCTTCTTCCGCGGCGTGCCCAGGGAGATCGAGGAGCGGGCGCTGCTCGACGGCGCCACCCGCATGCAGATGCTGCGGCTGGTGGTCATTCCGGTGGTCTTGCCCGGAATCCTCACCGCCGGGATCTTTGCCTTCACGCTCAGCTTCCAGGAATACGTCTATGCCCTGACCTTCATCTCCAGCACCGCCAACCGCACGCTGCCGGTGGGAATCAGCGTCGAGATGGTGCGCGGCGACGTCTATTTCTGGGGGCCCTTGATGGCCTCGGCCATCCTCGGCTCATTGCCGGTGGTCATCGTCTATGGGTTGTCATTGAATTACTTCATCAGCGGCATGACCACCGGGGCTACGAAGTAACCAGCACCGTGCAGGAGCGGGCGCCGTGGGCGCCGATTACCAGCGACTGCTCGATGTCGGCCGTCTTCGAGGGACCCGACAGCCACATGGAGAAGCCGCGGGCGGGCAGTTCGAGGCGCGCGTAGGCTTCGTGCAGGTTGTGCACCAGGGACGACGCCTGGACGACGATGGCGAGGTGCTGGGCGAGGAAGCAGACGGCGCGGTTGGCGCGGCCGTGGTCGGTGATCCAGCAGGCGCCGTTCTCGGCCACGCCCAGCTCGGCGGGCAGGACGCAGAAGTCCACCTCGGCCAGCTCGTGCGGATCCTTGACCGCCGTCAGGTCGAGGTTGCCGATGCCGGGAACCAGCGAAGCGATCTTGGTCGCCGCCGCATATTCAGGGATCTGCAGCAAGGCAGAGGCGACGCTGCCCTGGAGCACGACGGCGCAGCGGCCGCCGGCTTCGACGACGCTTTTCGCAAAGCGCTCGCGCAGGTCGTCGTAGCGGATGCCGGCAACGGCCGAGAGGTCGGGCCTGGGCAGCGGCGGAACTTCGGCGGCGCGCAGCGCGCGCAGGATGTCATCGCGGGCCGGCACGGTTCCTCCATTGCGCCCGGAAGCTCTCGCGCGGCATGGGCGGAAGCTCGCGCTGCCGGGTCCAGCCGCTGCGCGGCAGCAGGGGCGCGAAGATCCGCGCCAGCTTTCCAAAGAGCCGATAAGCCCAGGTGCGGAGCAAGACCCAGCGCCCGACCCGCGAGACGAAACGCTTTCCCAGCGGCACCAGCCCGCGCGCCGCCAGCTCGCCGCGCCAGAGCAGCAGCTGGTGGTGCAGATCGATCCGGACCGGGCAGACGTCGGTGCAGCTCCCGCACAACGTCGAGGCAAAGGGCAGGCCGGCGTTCTTCTTCGCGTCCAGGTGGGGCGCCAGCACCGAGCCGATGGGCCCGGCCACCGCCACCCCATAGCTATGCCCGCCGCTGTGCCGGTAGACCGGGCAGGTGTTGAGGCAGGCGCCGCAGCGGATGCATTGCAGAGCCCGGCGGAATTCCTTTCGCGCCAGGATGCCGCTGCGCCCGTGGTCGACGATGACGATATGCAATTCGGCGCCCGGCCGTGGGCCATGGTAATGCGAGGTATAGGTGGTAATGGCCTGCCCGGTGGCCGAGCGCGCCAAGAGCCGCAGGAAGACCCCCAGCTCGCGCGGCCCCGGCACCAGCTTCTCCACGCCCATGCAGGCGATGTGCAGCGGGGGCAGGGCGGTGCCCAGATCGGCGTTGCCCTCGTTGGTGCAGACGACCACGCCGCCGGTCGAGGCAATGGCGAAGTTGACGCCGGTCAGCCCCGCCTGCGCGCCGAGGAACTTGGCCCGGAGGTGCTGCCGGGCCGCCTCGGTGAGCGCGCGCGGGTCGGCGAGGCCCACTGGCGTGCCCAGCCGCTCGTGGAAGAGCACGCCGATCTCCTCCTTGCGCAGGTGGATGGCCGGCATGACGATGTGCGAGGGCGGCTCGTGGCGGAACTGCACGATGCGCTCGCCCAGGTCGGTATCCACCACCTCGATGCCGCGCGCTTCCAGATAGGGATTGAGCCCGCAATCCTCGGTGAGCATCGACTTGCTCTTCACCAGGCGGGTGACTCCCCGCGCTTGCAACAAGCCGTGCACGATCAGGTTGTGCTCGTCGGCGTCGCGCGCCCAATGCACTTGCGCGCCCGCGGCCAGGGCCTTCTTTTCAAACTCCTCCAGGTAATCGGCCAACCGCGACAAGGTATGGGCCTTGATCTGCGACGCCAGGGTCCGCAGCTCTTCCCATTCCGGCAAGACGGCGCGGGCCAGGTCGCGCTTCTGCCGCACGAACCAGACGGCCTTGTCGTGCCAATGCAGCCGCACCTCGTCCTCGACGAAGGTCTTGGCCCGTGCGGCGTGGTCGATCATGCGGTCGCCTCCAGCAGGAGCTCGGCGATGTGCAGGACCCGCTGCTTCTTGCCATCGCGGCGGATCAGGCCATCCATGTGCATCAGGCAGGAGATGTCGGCGGCGGTGATGATCTCGGCGCCCGCCCGCTCGTGATCGGCGATGCGGTCGCGGCCCATGGCGCAGGAGACCGCCTCTTCCGCCACGGCGAAGGTCCCGCCGAAACCGCAGCAGTCGTCGGGGCGCGCGAGCTCCACCAGCTCGATTCCTTCCAGTCCTTCCAGCAGCGCGCGCGTCTTGGAGAAGGCCGGCACCAGCCGCTCGCTGCCGCTGCCGAGGCGCAGCTCGCGCAGGCCGTGGCAGCTCTGGTGCAGGCCGACCTTGTGCGCGAAGCGGCCGGCGGGGCGGACTTTCAAGACGTCGTGGAGGAACTCGCACAGCTCCAGCGTCTTGCCGCGCAGCGCCTCGAGCCGCGGCTCCGAGGCCAGGAGATCCGGATAGTGGTTGCGCACCATCGAGGTGCAGCTCCCCGAGGGGCAGACCACGTGCGGATAGCTCTCGAAGACGTCGATCATCTTCCGCGCTACCGGCCGCGCGTCGTCGAAGAAACCGGAGTTGGCCATGGGCTGGCCGCAGCAAGTCTGCGCCTCGGGGAAGCGCACGGTGACGCCGTAACGCTCGAGCAGCTCCGCCGTGGCCATGGCGACCCGGGGATAGAGCTGGTCCATGTAGCAGGGGATGAAGAGGGCGACCTCCATCCGCGGAACATGGCACGCCTTCAGGGCCTACGTCACGCGCCGGCGGCGCCAGGTGATGAGCAGTCCGAAGAGGGCGGAGAGAGAGGCGCCGCTCGAGGCACAGCCGCCGCCGCTGCCGCCGCTGCTTCCGCCCGCAAAGGCGTTGTGCGAAGTGACGCTGACCGGCGCGGAGAGCGTGCTGCCGCCGCTCGAGTCTACCGCCCGTGCCGTCAGGACGTGCGGGCCGTCGGCGCCCTCGGCGGATTGCCAGAAGCCCTGTGCCGGCGAGCCGGGGACGCTGGCCACCAGGATGCCGTCCACCAGCAGCTCGACCTTGAGCAGCGAGGCGCCGGCGCCCGGCGTGGCGGCGGCGTCGATCTCCACCGCGCCCGAGACGGTGGCGCCCGCAGCGGGGTGCGTGAGGGAGACGATGGGCGCAAAGGCGGCGGGGTTGATGGCGAGCGCTCCGTGGACGCTGTGCGTGAAGGAAGCGGCGGCGCCGGTCACCGTATAGGTCGCGTCCGGGACCGCGGCCGTGGAGAAAAGCGCGGCGAGGGTCATCGTCGAGGCGCCGCCCGCCGTCACCGTGGCCGGGTTGAAGCTGGCGGTGACGCCGGCGGGGAGCCCCGAGGCGGAGAGCGCGATCGACTCGGCGGCGCCGGAGGTCAACGTCGTGGTGATCTGCACCGGCACCGAGTGGCCCGGCGCGGCGGCCACCAGCGCGGGCGCGAGCGAGAGGGAGAAGTCGTTGACGAAGGCGACCGCGACGACGGCGATCTGCGCGGTGGCGGTGTGGGGGACGCCGTTGTCGTCGATGCCCTGCACGGTGAAGGTCGCGGCCGTCGAGAGCGGGGTGTTGCCGGCCGCGGTCAAGGTCAAGGTCGAGGCAAAGGGCAGCGTGGCGATGGTTCCGGGGGAGAAGGAGGCGGTGAGGCCGGTGGGCAAGGCGCCCAGCACTGAGAGCGCGAGGTTGGCCGGCGCGCCGGTGGTCGCGGTGGCGTTGACCGTAAAGGTCGCGTGGCCCCCGGGCGCGACGGTGCTGGTGGCGGGCGAGAGCAAGAGCGTGAAGTCCGCCGCCACCACGGCCAGATTGGCGGTGGCGTACTCGAAGTCGGAGATCGACGAGCCGTCCACTTCAAAAGACACGGGACCGTCGGCGACCACCGTCGCGTCGGCGGAGAGGGTCAGCGTGGCGCTGTCGCCGGCGTGGATCACCGAGGGCGTGAAGACGCCCGTGACGCCGCCCGGGAGGGTGGCGGCGGAGAGCGAGATTGATTCGCTGGCGTCGCCGGTGACCACCGCGCTCTGCACGGTGAAGGAGATCTTTCCGTTGGCCGCGATGGCGCGGCTCGACGGCGTCAGGCTGAGCGAGAAGAGGTTGGGGCCGACCACGTCGAAGCTGCCGGTGGCCGCCCGCGATCCCGACGCCGCCGCGCCTGTGACGGTGAACGACCGGCTTGCGATGTTGGCGGTGTTGGAGTCCACCGAGAGGGTGAGCGTGGTGCTGCCGCCGGCGGTGACGGTGGCGTCGAGGAGCGAGGCGTGGACGCCCGGCGGGAGCGTGCCGACGGTGAGCGCAATCTGCTCGGCTGCGGCGGAGGCGACCACCGCGGTGTCGATGGTCCAGTCGGCGGAGCCGCCGGGGGCGAGGTGGAGGTCGGCCGGCGGAGCGAGCGTGAGGATGAAGTCCCCCGAGACCGCCGCGGCGCCGACGCCGACGATGGAGGTGGCGCCGTGCGCGCTGACTCCGCTGGCGGTGCCGGTGACGGTAAAGGTAGTGCTGGGCACGGCCGCGGTCCCGGCCGTCAGGTGGAGCGTGCTCGAGGCGCCAGGCGCCACGGTGGTGGATGACAGGGTGCCGGTGACGCCGGTGGGCAGCGTGCCGAGAGAGAGCGTGATGGTCTTGGCGAAGCCGCCGATGGCGCTGGTGTTCACGGTGTAGTCGGCGCTGCTGCCCGGCGGGATGATGGTTCCCGCTGCGGGGGCGCTGATGCTGAGGGCGAAGTCGCCGGCGGTGATGCCGGGCGCGACGTCGAGGAGCAGGCCGGCGGTGTGGATGTTCGAGCCGGCGGCGGCCTTGATCTGGACGACGGCGTTGGTGGCGGCGGGCGCCGAGGAGTCGGCGGTCAGCGTCAGCACGGCGCCGTTGCCCGCCGCGACGGTCGGGTGATCGAGCACGCCGATGACGTGTGCGGGGAGGCCGGAGACGGAGAGCGTCAGCGTGCCGATGCTGCCCGCGGTGACGGTGGTGGTGATCGGCACCGCGATGCTGCCTCCGCCGGAAATCTTCTTCTTGTTGCTCGCGAGGGAGACCGAGAAGTCGTTGGCGGCGGTGCGCGAGGAGACGCAGGCGGAGGCCCCGGGGCCCGTCGCGTAGACCAGATTGGAGAAGATGTCCTGCACGGTGAAGCCAGCGACCGACGAGGTCGAGTTGCACATGTCGCCGATCTCGCCGTTCGGGTCGTCGTACCAACCGAGGCCGACGTTCGAAGTGTTGGTGACGATCCCGACCTCGGCGTCGGTGATG
>JANXXR010000009.1 GCA_025350525.1 Deltaproteobacteria bacterium | reverse complement strand
GCAGCCCGCAGAGGACCCAGAGCGTCGGCGCCCAGACCGGTGGATAGAAGGTGGAGAAGGCGCAGGTGGCCAGATAGCCGGTGGCGGCCAGCCGCACCGCGCGCTCTCGCGCCGAGACGGCGCGCGCTGCAGAGGCGCCCGCCGCGCCGGCGAACATCGCGAAGAGCATGAACTCGATCATCGGGGTCGAGACCCACCAGGTCATCGCGCTGGAGAGAAAGATCGCCAGCGCCGCGAGGGCCGCGGCCGTTCCTCGCTGGCGGCGCTCCAGCTGCGGCGCTCCCTCGCGGGAGACGAACTCCGCGGCCAGCCACCCGAGCGCGAGCAGCAAGAGCGCCTCGCGCAGGAACCACTGCAGCCCATGCGACCAGGGATTCGAGATGAAGTAGGGCCAGATGAGCGGCCGGAACGGAAGTCCCCAATCGAGAACCGGCGTCGAATAGGCATTGCGCTGCAGGGCGCCCAGACCTTCATCGGGATTGACCAGCGCGAACTTCGGCGTCGAGAGCTGCTGCGCGCGGGCCTGCGGCGTCTGCACCGCCCACTCGTCGCTGCGGATGCCGCGGGAGGAGGCGAAGAACTCGTGCTGCCAGCGGGGCAGCCCGGTAATAAGCCGGCCGCCGCGGATCAGCTCGATCCACGAGCTGCCGGTGAGCCCGAGCAGGCCGCAGCAAAAGATGGCCAGCGCCGTCCAGCGGAACCAGCGGGGCAGGCTCATGGCACCAGCACGACTTTTCCGAAGTTCTGGCGCGACTGGATCCGCTCGTGCGACTTGCGCGCCTCGGCGAAGGGAACTTCGACGTCGACCACGGCCTTGAAATCGCCGGAGGCGAAGCCTTCGAGGACCTTGCGCAGCTCGCCGCCCAGCAGCTCGGTCTCGCCCCACAGCCGTCCCATGTTGATGCCGAAGACGCCCTTGTTGTCGGGCAGCAGCTTGAGCGGGTGGAAGAAGGGCATCTTCGCCAGCGCGCGGACGATGTGCAGCGGGTTGAAGCTCTCGCCGGGCAGGACGCCGCTGGCGCCGTACATCATCAGCTTTCCGGTGGGGGCGAGGCAGCGGAAGCTGCGCTTGAACTCGCCCAGCGGATCGAGCGCCACGTCCACGCCGCGGCGGCTGGTGAGCTTCAGGGTTTCGTCAACGAAGTCGTCGTTTCGATAATCGACGGCGTGATCGAGGCCCAGCGCCAGCAGCCGCTCGTGCTTGCCGGGCGAGGCGGTGCCGATGGTTCGCGCTCCCAGCTTCCTGCAGATCTGCACCGCCGCGGTGCCGACGCCGCCGGCCGCCGCGTGAATGAGCACCGTCTGCCCGCGCCGGACATTCGCCAGCTCGACGAGCATGTGCCAGGCGGTCAGCCACACCACCGGAATCGACGCGCCCTCGGCGAAGCTGAGCCGCTGCGGCAGCGGCAAGGTCATCCGCTCGTCGACGCAAACGACTTCGCTCTGGCCGCCGAACTTGCAGGTGGCGATGACCTTCTCCCCCGCGCGCGCCGCCGGCAGGTCGATCTCGCCCGCCACCTCGTAGCCCATCACGCAGGGGAGCTTTGGCGCGTCGGCGTAGAGACCCTCGCGCGCCATCACGTCGGCGAAGTTCACTCCCGCGGCGCGGACCCGGATGCGCACCTCGCCCGCCTTCGGCTGCGGGTCGGGGGACTCCCGCACCTCGAGGACTTCCGGCCCGCCTTTTCGTGCGATCCACACCTGACGCATCGGCGCTCCCTTGCGCAGTCCCCTGCCCGCCTGCGAGCATGGCTTTCGTGCGCATCTCGCGGATCGTCGCGTCGCTTGGCCCCGCAGCGCTGCTCGCCTGCGCGACGGTGCGCCCGCCCGCGGCGAAGGATGTACCACTTGCCGCGCAGGTGGAGGCGCCCGGACTGCTCTTCCAATTGCTCTACACTTCCGCCGACGCGCCCGAGGTCGCGCGCATCCGCGACGGGCTGCTCTCGGCGGGGCCGCGCCTGCTGCGGTGGGGGAGCTTCCGGCAGGGCGTCTGGATCCGCGTCTTCCCCGATCACCAGTCGCTGGAGGAGGCGGTCGATCGGCGCGGCTATCCCTGGCTGCGGGCGTGGGCGTTCGGGGATCAGATCCTGCTGCAGTCGCCGCGGAGCTGGAGCGCCGCAGGAAGCGCCGCAGTAAGCGCCGCAGGAAGCGCCGTGATAACCGCCGAGCTGGACGAGCTGCTCGCGCACGAGCTGACGCACGCGCTGATGTACCAGCTCCTCGAGCCCGACGACGCACCCTTATCACCCGAAGCCCCGATGGAAGAGCCGCCGCTCTGGTTTCGCGAGGGCATGGCCTCGGTGACGGCCGGACAGGGGCACCGCCGGCTCTCGGGCGACGACCTCTCGCGCTGGCTCGCCGCGCACCCGGGGGCGGACTTGCTGCACCCGTCTGCCGAGCTGTACCGCACTGAGAAGGAGGCGGTGTACGGAGCCGCCCATCGCGCCTTCGATCTGCTGGTCGCGACCTCCGGCGACCAGTCCGTCCGCGACGTGCTGCGCGGGGTCCGCTCGGGAGCGTGCTTCGAGGACTCGTTCAAGGCCGCCACCGGGCACGAGCTCTCCGAGTTTGAAGAGACCACTCTCCGCACCCACTTCGACGCCGCCGCCGCTCGGTCCTCCGGCGCCGGCGGGCCCTGAAGCAGAAAAAGCAAAAGCGCACCGCGAAGGCGCGAAGACGCGAAAACACTTTTGCGCTGGGACCGAGGTCACGCGCCCGCTCGGAGGCGGCCCGGCTGCCCGACCCCACCCAAAAACACTTCAAGCGCGCAACCTTCGCGTCTTCGCGCCTTCGCGGTGAGCCTTTGCTTCTAATGCTGGACAGATTCGATTGAGCTCGACCAGGGCGACGGAAGCACGGGCGGGCGGCCCGAGTCCTTGCGGGTTCGCTGCAGCTCGATCTCGCTGACCAGCACGGTGGGCGCGACCGTGCTCACCGGAACGAACCCCGACTCCGCCCCGCAATATCCATTGAAGACGCGCGGGTCGTCGCCGGTGGCGATGATCTTGTTGATGCTGAGGAGCGGCGTGCCGACGATCTCCACCCCGCGCACCAGCGTCGTTGCGCCCGTGGTCGCATCGACGCGATAGACCAGGCGCGGCTGGCCTTTGAAGGCCTGATAGGCATATCCGCTGGTATCGGTATTGCCGCCGGTGACGTCGCGAATGAGCAGGCCATAGGGTTTCTCCTGCCGCCGCGCCTCGGCGATGAGCGCCTCCTTCAGCTTGTCGGCCGAGACGGTCTTCGACGACTCGACGATCAGGTTCGACATCCGCGCCACCGGATCGCGCCCCGGCGCCGAGCGCCCGTGCCCATTGGAATGCGCAAAGCCATTGACCGGCGCGCGGGAGAGCAGGAACGATTGCAGCACGCCCTTCTGGACCAGCGTCGCCCGTTGCCCCGGCACGCCCTGGTCGTCGAATCTGTAATAGCCATTCAATGACACCGGGCCCAGGCCGCGCGCGGTCGGGTCGTCGAGGATGGTGAGGAAGAATGGAAGAATGGGCTTTCCCACCTGCCCTTTGAAGGTATGCCCGTCCTTGTCGTCGTTCTGGCGCTCGCCTTCGAGGCGGTGGCCGACCGCTTCGTGGAAGAGCACGCCGGCCGCCTCGGGCGCCAGCAGCGCCGGGCCGGTATAGGGCTCGAGGACGGGAGCGGCCCGCAGCGCCAGCAATTCGCCCACCATCTCGTCGATGTGCGCCGACAGCTCCGCGCCGCGCGGGAGCTCCGTTTCCCGCGCGCCGTAATAGTCGCGGCTGTCCTCGAGCAGCATGCCGTCGGGAGCGCGCGCCCAGGCCTGCACGTGCAGCCCATAGATGACCTGCTCGGTGATCAGCCGCGTCCCCTCGCTGCTGGCGAAGTGTCGCGCCTCGTGATCCACCGAGACCCGCAGCTGCGAATCGAACAGCTCCGGATGCGTCCGCAGCCGCGCGGTCTGCTCGCGCGCCTCGCGCTTCCACCCCTCGCGATCGAACGGATGCGCCGCGGCCGCCTCGATGGCGACGTGCGGCTCCTCGCGCGAGAAGCTGGCCGGCGCGTCGGGGTCGTCGGGGCGGTAGACCTCCTTGCCCTTCTTCTTCAGATAACCTGAGAGCGACTTCTTGTAGTGCTCGTCGGTCATCAGCCAGAGCGCGTTGCGCAGCGCCACCGGGTCGTCGTCGAGCGGCGCCTCGCGCCCCGGGCTGTAGCCCGAATCGGAGCCGTCGAAGTCGAAGCCCTCGGGCTGTCCGGTGTTGTCGAAGGCGTAGCTGCCGACCCGCACGTCCACCTGCAGCCGCCGGTCGTGCCGCGTGCGATCGAGGAAGAGGGCCCCGTACTTGGCGCCCACCTCCTCGGTTTCGATGCCGCGCACCGCGTAGCTGATGAAATAGGGCGCCTCGTGCCCGCGCAGTTGCAGGCTCTTGCGGGCCCGGTCGAGCTCGTCGGCCATGGCGCCCAGCATCCGCTGGCGGGGATCCTTGAGGTCGGGGGCCCAGGCCGGAGCGGAGGAAGCGGCAGGGGCAGACGCGGCCGGGGCAGCGGAGAGCAGGCAGGCGAGCAGTGCGAGCATGCGGAGGTTGTAACGCCCGCACGGAGGGGGAGGCGAGGGCACCTGCCGGGCAGTTCTTCTTTTGGGGTGCTGCGCGGGCTGCGCCCGCTCCGCTGTACAAGGGGCTCCGCCCCTCGTACCACTCCCGGGCCGCTGGCCGAGCCGTGGGTCCTCCTCCCAACAGAATGACCTGCAAATGCACGGTGTACCGCGCACAGTTCTTGTTTCACGCAGCCCAGGGCACCCCAGCGACCGGCCTCACACCCCCTGGTCTAAAAAAAAATTAATTGTTTTTTGGGGGGGGGTTGCCGGCAGGGGCAAGGAGGCCGGGGGCATCGTGCGGTGCCCAAGGGATTCTTGTTAAAGGCGCACCGCGAAGGCGCGAAGACGCGAAGGGGTTGGCTTGGGTGGCCGGCGCGCCGACCCGAGCCGGCGCGTGGCCGGCTCGATTGCCCGAGGACAAGTGCCCGCTGGTAGCCGGATCGGTGCCGGACTCGCGCAGCAGTCACGACGCGAAACCTCGGACGGGCGAATCAGGCACGGGCCCACCCCCTTCGCGTCTTCGCGTCTTCACGCCTTCTCGGTGAGATTTTATCGGCTGGGCACCGGGGTGCGCATGCTGCTGCCCTGAAAAGACAGGGCGCGGCGGGCCGCCCGGAATCGGACCCACCGCGCCCCTTTGGAGCCCCGCTCGGGCTCCTATGCGCTGTGAACCTTGTCCTTGCCGAAGGTCACGTTCTTGGTGGCGTTGCGCGTGTCGATGACCAGCTTCGCGTCCCGCACCAGCTTCTGGTAGTCGATGGAGTCGTGGTCGGTGGCGATGACCACCACGTCGGCGTCGAGCACGCTCTGCTCCAGCGGCACGCTCTCCATCTCCAGCATGTACTTGGGCTGGTGGCGCATCTCCTTCATCTTGGGGCAGTAGGGGTCGTGGTACGAGACCGTCGATCCCTTCTCGCGGAACAGCTCGATGAGGCGGATGCTGGGGCTCTCGCGCAGGTCGTCGATGTTCTTCTTGTAGGCGAGGCCGAGGATGAGGACCTTGGCGCCCTTGAGCGCCTTGCCCTGCTCGTTGAGCGCGCCCATGGTGCGCTCGACCACGTGGTGCGGCATCTGCGTGTTGATCTCGCCGGCCAGCTCGATGAAGCGGGTGTTGAACTCGAACTCCCGCGCCTTCCAGGTCAGGTAGAAGGGATCGATGGGGATGCAGTGCCCGCCCAGCCCCGGCCCCGGATAGAAGGGCATGAAGCCGAAGGGCTTGGTGGCGGCGGCGTTGATCACTTCCCAGACGTCGATGTTCATGCGCTCGCAGAGCAGCTTCATCTCGTTGACGAGCGCGATGTTGACGCAGCGGAAGATGTTCTCGAGCAGCTTGGTGAGCTCGGCCTCGCGGGTGCCGCGGACCGGGACCACCTTGGTGATGGCGTGCGAGTAGAGCGCGCAGGCGATCTCGGTGCACTGCTTGGTGAAACCGCCGACGACTTTCGGAATGGTGGCGGTATTGAAGTTCGGGTTGCCCGGGTCCTCGCGCTCGGGAGAGAAGGCGAGGAAGAAGTCGATGCCGGCGCGCAGGCCCGAGAGCCGCTCGATGATGGGCTTGACCACCTCTTCGGTGGTGCCCGGATAGGTCGAGGACTCGAGGATGACGATCTGTCCCGGGCGGACGTAGGGGCCGATGGCCTCCGCCGTCTTCTCGATGTACGTCATGTCCGGCTCGCGGTTGGCGTTCAGCGGCGTCGGCACGCACATGATGAGCGCGTCGGCCTGGCTGGCCTTGCGGAAGTCGAGGGTGGCGGTGAAGGGATTCTTCTCCCGCGTCACCGCGGCCTTCACCCGCTCGCTGGCGAAGTGCTTGATGTAACTCTCGCCCTTGCCGATCGAGTCGATCTTCCGCTGGTCGATGTCGAATCCAATGACCGGGAAGCCCTTCTCGCCAAAAGTCAGCGCCAGCGGCAGGCCCACGTATCCCAGTCCGCAGATGCCGACCACGGCATCCTTGGAGAGAATCTTGTCCAGCAGCGTCGGCTCTTTGACTTGCAACATGATCCCATCCCCTTTGTGTACTGCGCCCGTCGCGGGCTTCTAAGGGGCGGCGGCCTTCCGGGCAGCCGCCCAGTTTCGAATGCGGCCAATCTAGGGAGCGCTCAGCGCTCGTGCAGAAAGAGCACGGCGGTGAACACTCGCGCGGGAACGCTGCCCAACAGCTCGAGGGCGACCCGCTTGGCGGCAACTTTTTCCGCATAGCCGGGCGAGACGTCGGTGTCGCTGACCGACAGCGTCCAGGGAAGCGTGGCGCCGAAGGCAAAGAGCGCCACTTCCTCGCCGGCGACGCGCACCGCCAGGCAGCGCTTCGGGTCGTAGCCGAAGGTCAGCCCCGCCTGGTGCAGGCCTTCGAGGCGGACGCGCTCGTCGTGGCTGGCCGAGCGCTGGATCAAATCGGTGTGCGGAATGAACCAGCGCAGCGTCAGGCGGTGCTCGCCGTGGCCCTGCACCTCGTCGATGAAAGCCGCCTCCCGCGCGCCCAGCGCCGCCGTGCGCCGGTGGACCACGCCGACGCGCTGGTAGCCGTGGTGCTCGCCGGTGGCCACCTGGAAGGCGCCGCGCTGCTCGACGCGGACCAGCCGGGCGTGCGCGGTGTCGGGGAGCGCGAAGAGGCGGCCGGGCACGATGCGGTTCTGCTCCAGCCCGTCCACTTGCAGCGTGCTGTGGCCCGCAGTGCCGCGGCGGGCGTTGCGCTCGTCGGGATCGCGCGCGTAGACGAAGGTGCCGCGGTCGACGATGAGGTTGACGCCAAAAGCCGCGAGCTCGACGGAGTTCTTGTCGTTGTGCGCGTGCCCGCCGGTGCCGCCCTGCCCGTTCGGTCCGGCGCTCAGGCAGAGCCAGGCGGAGCCCTTGCGCAGCGCCGCGATGCCGGCGTCGTGCAGCGCGGAGGACCCGGCGGCGGCATCGAGCGCCTCGAGCTTCTCGAACTTCTTCACGCCTTCGGGGCCGAGCAGGAATGCCACCTCGGGCGGGCAGTCGCCCGACTTGAGCCTGGAGTCTTCCAGCGCCGCGGCGCCGAGGCCCTTGAGGAAGCCGCAGTCGAGGGCGCTGCGCGGAACCAGCGGCAGACCGCGGCAGGAGTCGAGGTCGCCGATCTGCGGCATCTCCCCCGACGGCTTGAGCAGCGAACAGAGGCTGCGAAAGAGGCCCGCTACCGCCCGCTTCACTTCCTGCGGCGCGGGCTCGCCCGAGGCCTGCGCGGCCAGCACCGCGGCGAGGAACAGCTCGGCGCAGAGGCGCTGGTAGCCGGTGGACGACTCGAAGTGCGTGCCGTCCTCGCGCACCTGACGCGGGATCTCGTCCCACAGCTTGCGCGCCCAGATCGCCGGCCGGCCCAGCTCGGGAAAGAGCGCGCCGACGACGACCAGGCCCACCAGGTCCGCCGCATAGTGATTGGTGCGGATGGCGCCGGTTTCCTCGAGGTGCGCCTCGATATAGGCGCAATGCTCTTCCATGAAGTCGAGCAATTCGCCGACGAAGGCCTCGTCCACCGCGGCGTCGTCGCGAACATAGGCGAACGAGAGCGCCACGTGCATGGCCCGCGCGCTCACCTCCATGGCGCACGACCACTGCACGCCGAAGCCCGCCGGATTGTCGGCGCGGAACTGGCGGACGCCGTCGATCCAGGCCCGCGCCCAGACGGCGCGCTCGGTGGCCGTCTGCGCCAGCCAGCGCGCCTGCCCGAAGCGCCACAGGTGCGTGAGCCGGCCGACTTCCCACATCACCTTGGCGTCGGCCCCTGGGTGGAAGAGGTTGACCTGATCGCCGGGGACGGCAGCGTCGTAACGCACCGACGGCACCAGCGGATCGCGGTGGTAATCGATCTCGCAGCCGCTGCCGGGCTTTCGGCAATCCTTCAGCTGATTGAAGAGCGGCAGCTCCCCACGGCGCGCCGCCTCGGCCTCGCGCAGCACTTCGGTGCAGGCCTCCGGCCACCT
The DNA here is from genome assembly GCA_025350525.1 of Deltaproteobacteria bacterium. GTDB lineage: Bacteria > Myxococcota > Myxococcia > Myxococcales > 40CM-4-68-19 > 40CM-4-68-19. Next base: position 2,875 of record JANXXR010000009.1, on the reverse strand, counting down.
CTCGCGCAGCAGGCGCGCGGTGGCTTCGCGCTCCCACGGCTCGACGATCGACGGCCGCCGCTCGGTGAGCGCATAGAGCGCCCGGGCCCGGCGCAGCTCCGCCGGCAGTTCGGCGGGCTTGAGCATCCCCAGCTTCTGCGCGACCGCCCGCCGCGCCCGGACCGCGAGGGCCCGGGCGATCTCGCGCGGCGGGATGGTCTGCGCCAGGTAGCTGTAATACGCGAGGTCCATCAGGCAGCCCGCTTCTTGCGACCTGCCAGCGCGGCGACGACGATCTCCTGCATCTCGCCCACGCGCGCTTCCCAACCCTCGCTCTTCATCTGCGCCGCCCGCACTTCGCTGGGGCCCGCGCCCGCGGCGATGGCGGCGGCGATCTCGCGGACGATGCCGTCGGCGTCCTTGCCGATGCGGCAGACGCCCAGCCGCTCGACTTCGGGGATGGCGGTCGAGACCACCGGCACGCCGGCGGCCAGGTATTCGCGGACCTTCAATGGATTGGCCGCCAGGGTCAGTTCATTGACCCGGAACGGCATCAAGGCCACGTCGAAGGCCTTGGCATAGCGCGGCAGGTCCGCATAGGCCTTGCGGCCGAGGAAGCGGATATTGCGCGCGCCTTCCAATGCCTTCATATCGGTGGTCGAGTTGCCGACCAGGACCACCGAGCCGCCCGAGAAGGCGTCGGCGACGTGCCGGATCAATTCCAGATCCACCCAGTCGGCGATCAATCCCCAGAAGCCGATGATCGGTCCGGGCGCGCCCTTCAATTCGTCGGGGATGGTGGTCTCGGGCGCGAAGGCCTTGTTGAAGTGCTCGAGGTCCACGCCGTGCTGCACGAGGTGCGCGTTGGGGTTCACCCGCGCCTTGTCGGCCCGCAGCTTCTCGCTGGAGCAGATGACCACGTCGGCCTTGAGCATGAGGCGGCGCTCGAGCTCCTTGATCTCGTGGGCGGGCGCGTCGCTGAAGGCGCTGAACTCGTCGACGCAGTGGTAGACCACCAGCGACTCGCCCAGCGTGCCGGAGACCGGCGCCGACGAGGGCAAAAAGCTCCAGGAGATGACGTCCTTGAACCCCAGCTGCGTCATGGCGCTCTGGACCTGCGCCTTCAAGAGAACGCCGTTGGCCGCGCGGACCAATTCATTTCCATAGAAGGGAATGGCCAGCGGAGTCATCACCCAGATGTTGGGGTGCCGCTCCTGGATGCCCTGCAGGGCGCCCGAGATCTTCTTGAAGATGCGCTTGGCGTCGCGGGTGCTGGCCGTGGGCCGCCGGTTGCCGATGCTGTTGACCCAGAGCACGCGGTTCTCGCGGGCGAGGATCTTCATGGCGTGCATCTTCGACAGCGGATCGCCGTCCCAGTCATTGGAGAAACAAACAATGTCCCGACCCTTCAATGCCCCCATTTCAATCCCCTTCTTCTTCGTCTGGATTTCCGGCGCCGCTTCCGGGGCGGCGCGGACTTCGTGGCGCTTGCGCCACAATTCGAGGACCCACAGCGCGTAGAGCTCTTCCTTGCGGTCGCTGCGTCCTTGCAAATGGTCGTCCAACAGCCGGCGCACGGCCTTCTCGCCGAAGCGGTTGCGCGAGATCGAATCGGAGGCGAGCAGCGCGTCGCGGACCTGGCTGTGCAGCTGCTTTCGGAACCAGTTGGTCACCGGCACGGTAAAGCCGCGCTTGCCGGGCGCCACGCACTCGGCCGGCAGCCGGTGCCGCGCCGCCTCGCGCAGGATCCACTTGCCGCTCTTCTCCCGCAGCTTGACGTGCTCGGGCAGGCCCGCGGCCCACTCGATGAGCCGGTGGTCGAGGAACGGCACGCGCAGCTCCTGCGACGCAGCCATGGTCATCTTGTCGGCCTTGACCAACAGATCGTCGGGCAGCCACACCCGGCGATCCAGCTCCAGCATCCGCTCCAAGGGGGACAGGCCTTCGGTCTCGGCCCACTCCTGCGCGAGGCGCTGCACCAGCCGCTCGGAGACGCGCTCGGGCGGACGGCCCGTGAGCAGCGCCTTCTCGTCGTCGGTGAAGGCCACCGAGACGCCGCGGTACCGCTCTTCGAGAGGCAGCGTGGCCCAGCGAGCGTACTTGCGCAGCTTGGGGTGCCGCGCGAAGGGCAGCGCCATCGCCGCAGCCGGACCCAGCGCGCGGAAGCGCTCCATCATCAGCATGGTCCGGTAGATGGGATAGCCGGCGAAGACCTCGTCGGCGCCTTCGCCCGAGAGCACGACCACCACTTCCTCGCGCGCCTTCTTGCTCAGGTAATAGAGCGGGACGCAGGCGGCGTCGGCGACGGGCTCGTCCATGTGCCAGACCAGGTCCGGCAAAAACTTCTCGAAGTCCTGCGCGGTGACCACCACTTCCCGGTGCTCGGTGCCCAGCGCCTTGGCGACGCGGCGGGCCTGATCCAGCTCGCTGCTCCCGTCGTCGGCCAGGTATCCGACCGAGAAGCTCTTGACGCCGCCTTCGCCGCGCTCCTTGCGCAGGTCGATCATCTGCGCGGCGATGATGCTCGAGTCGAGGCCGCCGGAGAGGAAGACGCCCACCGGCACGTCGGCCATCAGGCGCGCCTCGGTGGCGTCCTTCACGCGCTTCCAGGTCTCGCGCGCCAACTCCTCGTCGCCGCGGGTATCGGTAGTGGGCGGATAGATCGTCTTCCAGAAGCGCTTGATCTTCAGCTCGCCGTTTTCGTAGACCGCCGAAGAGGCGGGCGGCAGCTTCTGGATGCCCTGGAACATGGTGAGCGGCGCCGGCACGTAGCGGGCGCTCAGGTAGAGATCCAGGGCCTCGTCGTCGAGCACGCGCGGGACGGTGGCGTCTTCCAGCAGCGACTTGATCTCGCTGCCGAAGCTGAAGCGCTCCTTGCCCAGATGATAGTAGAGCG
>JANXXR010000008.1 GCA_025350525.1 Deltaproteobacteria bacterium | reverse complement strand
AGAGGCGCTCCAGCAGATTCCAGCAGATGATGTCTTACGGCCGCGCGGATGCCCACTCTCCAGCCTCCGCTGTCGCAGCCGATCACTGTCGATGCCTCTTGCAAACTCCTGAGTTCCGATCGCTCCAAGGTCCTCGCCCTTGGGCCGAAGGTCGACCTTTCCTTCCTCCGCGAAGACCGATAAATCTCCCGCCCCTGCCTCCATGCCAAGTCAGTGGTGGTCGACGACGTGTCGGCATTCGTCACGTCGGCCAACGTCATCCGGGCGGAATTGAGGCGGGACTGCTCACGCGCGACACTAGGCTGGCGCGAATGCTCTGGTGGCGGAGTGCCGGCTGCTGCCGCTCGAGGTCCTTTAAGCGCTCGTCTGTTGACCACACTCTCATCGCTCGCTCGATTGGGCTCGACCCCGCGTGTGGACACCGTGTCCACTCGCGACGAACGGTGCGTGTACGCGGAGCCCGGACATCGGGCGGACCAAGGGTGGCCGAGGACGGAAAAAGAAAACCGGCCTGAACCATTTAAATACACTGAAGATAATCCCCTGGGAATCCAAAGGCTGGGTGCTGATTGACGGTACAGGGTGCGACTGGTAGGAGTGCGCGCCCCGCGTTTTCCAGGAGCTAGACCGGCATGGGCCGAGACGAGCGAATTCAAACGATGCGTCGCTTGGAGCAGGCGCGGGGCTCGCGCGTGATCTGCTTTCTGACGTCCGATCGGCAGAATGCAGAGGCGCAGATACAGAAGGACGTGCTCACACTCTTCGCCGAGCACCTGCGGAGGATGGGCCCGCAGAACAAAATCGATGTCCTCCTGTACACCAGCGGCGGAGACACGCTCGCCGCTTTCAGCGTCGCTCGTCTCATCCGTGAGTATTCGCCGGAGTTCAACGTCCTCGTACCATTGCGGTGCCACAGCGCCGGAACGCTTCTCGCTCTCGGCGCGCATCAGATCGGGATGACGAAGGGCGCAACTCTGAGCCCGATCGATCCAAGCATCGTCGGACCCCTGAACCCGTTCGTCGACATGGCGCCTGGTCAGCGGCAGTTCCTTCCGCTCAGCGTGGAGACGGTCGCTGGGTTCAAGGGACTAGTTTCAGAGGATTGGGGCATCAAGGGCGAAGAGGCACTCGGAGCGGCGTTCCGCGTACTCGCCGAGAAGGTCCACCCTCTCGCACTCGGCGATGTGTTCCGCGCCCGCCAACAGATCGAGCATCTCGCGCGGAAGCAGCTCGCTCAGCACCGAGAGGACGAGGAGAACGTTCTGAAGATCGTAAGGACGCTAACCCGCGGCCTCGGTTCGCACGACTACTACATCGGCCTCTCGGAAGCGCGCGCATTGTTCGGGTCCCAAGTCATCGAACTTACGGGCGACATCGACAGCGCAACGTGGGAGTTGTACGAGGATTTCGCGCTGGAGATGGAGTTGCGTATTCCCTTCGATGCTCTGATCGCGGTGCGGTCGGCGCAGCGCGCGGGTCAAGTTGGCAACGCAACGGTCATGCAGCGACTCGCGATCGTTGAAACGTCGGAAGGCGGCGACGTTGCGGAGCGAGAGATGGTTCTGAGAGAGGTCCAGCAGCAACAATTCCCGCCCGGGATGATGATTCCAGGAATGCCGCAGGCCGGACCCCGCATCGAGGCGGAAGTTGTCCGGGCCGGTTGGCGTCGGTATAATTGAGATTGAGGGTGCTTCCCGTGAACACATTTTCAGTAGACCCAGACGAGCGAGAGTATGTGCCGTCGACGTTGAACGTCGGCTTCTGGAGCGCCCCGAGCACGTTCGGCCCTCTGACCGCGCCAGTCGTCCAGCCTTTCGCTCAAACTCCTGCGTCGACCGCTCCCTCGATCGACCCTGACTGGCCGCTCGCCCACCGCGCGGACCTGCCGCCGCACGAGCGCAGCGTTTCCCGGCAGGCCCTCGAGGCGTTGGAGCAGGGCGCCGCCGCGGTTCGGGAAGGTCGAGTTCGCACTGTTTCTGCGGAGGAACTGGGCTCCGACGACCCCGTTGACGAGTAGCCGGCGCCTTAAGCGCCCGGGCACTCGGCATGTTTCAGATTCGCTTTTCGGAGCCGGCCGACACCGCGTTCGCGGAGTTGCGCGACGATCCCTCGAGGGCGAAGCGGTACCGAGCGGTACAGAAGGCCTTGCGCCTCCTCGAGAACAATCCGCGCCATCCCGGCCTGAACACGCATGAGTGGAGGGGGAGAACCTGTCCGCACGGGGACACACTTTTTGAGGCGTACGCGGAGAACAACACGCCGGGGGCCTATCGCGTTTTTTTCTGCTATGCGCCGAATCAGCGCGGGGCGATCCTGATCGTGGCGATTACGCCGCATCCGTGACGCACGCTGAGCGACACGGTCAGCTACGAAAACGGGCGACCTCGAGTCCTATGGGCTGACGATCGCGGAGTTCGCGGTTTTGTTCGGTCTGCGATCGCAGCGCGGCGGCTCGCGGTGGCCCAGCCGGAAGCCCTACCCGTCCTGACCTACGCGCTGCGAGTCTTGGCGCCCACCGACCGCAGACCGTCGATGACCTGGCACAGCGTCTCCCACGGCATCGTCGTGTAGTCCGCCAGGACGGTGGGCGGCGGGCCATGAGCGATCCACTTCGCGTGCGTTTCATTCGCTCCGGCGGCGAGCACCATCGAGAGCCATGTTCGGCGCGCGTCGTGCTGGCGACGCAGACGAAGGCCTTCGGGCAGCTTGTCGCTCTTCAGCCGGGCGAGGTCCTGGTGGAACTTCTTGAGCATGTGGTTCGCCGAACGGTTGGTCAGCTTACGCGATGGAATGATCAGGTCCTCGGGCGTGGGCCGCCGCCCGAAGGCCCGCTCCCAGCCGGAGAGCTTCCACTGGGCGAGGATGCGAGCGAGAAGCGGCGTCACTGGCACGCGCCGCGGGCGCTCCTGCTTCGTGCCCTTCTCCAGCTTGTGTCGCGAGTTGTAGCTGCGCAGCACATGCAAACACCCGAGAGGCTTCTGGGTAGGATCGTAGTTGTGCCACCTCAGCGCGCTCGTCTCGCCGAACCGCGTGCAGCCGAGAAAAGCCAAGGCGTAGAACACGCGGCGGTCGGGAGGCAGTCGATTGTCTATCCTGGGAATCAGTCTGCCGGAGAACGGCGGGAAGCGCTCATGAGCACGGTGACTGAGATGGGCGCGGTGCTCGGTGTTGCGGTGGTTTGCGCTGCGGTGGGCATCGCCCGCGCCAGCTACTATCGGCGCCTCAAACCAAAACAGCCGTGGTCACGGAAAGCCTCACGAAGAAGGCTCGGCGAGGACGAGCGCGAAATGGTGCTCGCCCTCCTCCACGAGCCGCGCTTCGCAGACTTGGCACCGGCCGAGGTCTACGCCACGCTGCTCGACGAAGGCCGCTACCTCTGCTCCGAGCGGACGATGTATCGAGTGCTCGCAGAGAACAGCGAAGTCCGCGAGCGGCGCAACCAACTCCGTCACCCGCGCTACGCCCCGCCCGAGCTCCTGGCCACCGGCCCCAATCAACTCTGGAGCTGGGATATCACCAAGCTGCTCGGTCCGGCG
>JANXXR010000001.1 GCA_025350525.1 Deltaproteobacteria bacterium | reverse complement strand
GCTGGGCCTGACCGCGGTGCCCACCGGCGCTCCCTTCCGCTCGGGCCTGGTGGTGGCGATGGCCTACGCGCTGGGGGCAGCCTTTCCGGTCATCCCCTATGCGCTGCCCATCCAGGTCGAGACCGCCTTCGCCCTCTCGGTGGGCTGCACGCTCTTCGCGCTCTTCGTGGCGGGCGCGCTGAAGACGCGGATGACCGGGCGGCCCTGGCTGCGTAGCGGCATCGAGACCATGCTGGTGGGCGCGCTGGCGGCGGCGGCGACTTTTGCTGCCGGCCGCCTGATCGCGCCCCATGGCTGAGGACTAGCGACGTGGAGCTGCCCGAAGAGGAGCTGGCCCGATCGCTGCGGGTGGCGCTGCGCCAGGACTTTGCCGAGCGCGAGGCCACCGCGCGCCAGCTGGCCGAGCTCTTTCTCGACGCCATCTCCGCCGCCATCCCGCTGACCCGGCCCGACCCGGTGGGCCCGCCGCTCTCGGAGCTGGAGACGCTGGCGCAGCAGGTGGATCTCTACGCCTGGGACGGCGCGCCCGGCTGGGACGTGGTGCTGCGGCGCGGGCTGCTTTCCCGAGAGCGCCTCGCGCCCGGTGCGCCCGCCCTCGACGGGCTGGGCGCGCGGCCGGAGCGGACCCAGCAGCGCGGCGAGCTGAAGCGGCGGGCGCATGCGGAGGCGACTCTCCTGGTCTCGCGCGGGCGCGAGGCGGCGCGGCTGGGCGCGGCCGGCACCGGCGCTGGAGCGCAGGCCCTCGACCAGGCGCCGACCCTGGCGGCCGCGAGCCTCCTGGTCTCGGCCCACGCCTCGCTGCTCCGGCTGGTGGCGCATGCGGTGGTGTCGCCGCTCTTGCTCTTGCCCGAGGACCTGGGCGCGGGCGCGCTGCCGGAGGCGGCGGAGACTGCGCTGCTGCGCGAGATGGACGCGCGCGCGGAGGGCTTCGCCTTCGCGCAGGACGAATGGCTGGCGCGGCTCCTCGCGCAGAATCCGGCGGCAGCTGCAATGCCCGCCTTCCGGACTTTCTATGCGGGGCTCTCCCAGTCGCTGCGGGTCGCCGTGGCGCTGCGCGAGTTCCGCGAGGCGGCGCTGCGCGGCGAGCTCGCGGCGGACGCCGAGGCGCTCCTGGGCGCGGTGGCCACCTGGCAGCCGCTGCGCTGGCCTGCGCTGCGGGCGGGAGCGCCCTCGTCGTGGCTCTCCCTTCTCTGCCCCGCGGTGCCCGACGTCGAGACGCCGCTGCAGCGCCTCGCCCGCGAGTGCACCGCCGCGCTGGCGCTCTTCTCGCGGCTCTGGTTCGCGCAGAACCTCTCGCTCACCGGCTTCACCGCGCTGGCCGCGCTCTTCACCGCCCGCTGCGCCGCCGCGGTCGCGCTCTGGGAGGAGCTGGGCGGTGGCGCAGAGGCACCCTGACGGTTATTGTCCGCCCACTTTCGAGAGGAGCCGCACCCATGGACGCGTGGTCTTCAGCACAGCCCGTCTCCCGCACCCGCACCGCCGAGTTCATGGCGGCCGTCTACCGCTGGATGGCGTTCGGCCTCGCGCTCACCGGCATCGTCGCCTACGCGGTCAGCATCAGCCCGGGCATCCAGGGCGCCTTCCTCAAGGTGCAGGACGGCCACCTGGTCGGCGTCACCGGACTCTTCTGGGTGGTGGGCATCGCCGAATTGGCGCTGGTGTGGCTCTTCGTCCCGGCGCTCGACCGCGTCTCTACCGCCGCGGGCGTGGCCATGTTCCTCGGCTACTGCGCGCTCTCGGGCGTGACCTTCTCGATCTACCTGCTCACCTATACCGGCGCGTCGATCGCCTCCACGCTCTTCATCACCGGCGGCGCCTTCTTCGGCCTCTCGCTCTACGGCACGCTCACCAAGCGCGACCTCTCCGGCATGAGGAGCTTCCTCATGATCGGCCTCATCGGCATCATCCTCGCCGGCGTCGTCAACATCTTCCTGCGCAGCAACGCCATGGAGTTCGTCATCTCCTGCTGCGGCGTGCTGGTCTTCGCCGGCCTCACCGCCTACGACACGCAGAAGATCCGCGCCATGGGCGAGCAGGGCGACGAGAAGCACGCGCTTCTGGGCGCGCTCTCGCTCTACCTCGACTTCATCAACCTCTTCCTCTTCCTCTTGCGGTTCATGGGCCGCAGGCGTGCCTGAGCCGCGCTGGGACCGGGCCGCCTTCTTCGACGTCGACGGGACGCTGGTCGCGACCAACGTCGTCCACGCCTACGCCTATTACGTCTTCAACCGCGGAACCATCTTCGGCACCGCGCAGCGGGTCCTGCGCGGCCTCGCTATGGCGCCAGCCTATGCCCTCGCCGACCGGTACAACCGGAAGGTCTTCAATGAGCTCTTCTACCGGGCCTACCGTGGCCTCTCGGAAGATCGCCTCATCGAGCTCGCGCCCGACCTCTGCGAAGAAGTCCTCAAGCCCGCCGTCTTCAAGGGAGCCCTCGACATCATCGCCGAGTGCCGCCGCGCCAACTGCAAGATCGTGCTCTGCACTGGCGCCATCGACATCACCATGCAGCCGCTCGCGGAGTTTCTGGGCGCCGACGACATGATCGCCAACACGCTGGA
>JANXXR010000699.1 GCA_025350525.1 Deltaproteobacteria bacterium | reverse complement strand
ACCGCGTTGTTGAGCCCGCTGAACCTCGTCACCAGCGGCGCGAACACGACCACCGCGAGCGGTGGCGATGTCCGGCGGCCGAGGCTGGGCTCCCCCGTTTCACCGGAGACGCGGGTTTCCAGCACGATGCGGAAGGTGCCGGGGACGCTCGCGTCCGTCGGCGTGTCGAATCGCCGCTCGAACTTCGTCACGCCGGTTGCCGAATCCTGGAAGCGCCCCACCTCGTTGAAGCGGCCCGGCTGCGACTCGTGCTCGAGGATGAAGGTGAACGCGAGCGTCTCCTTCACCGCACCGCCTTGACCGTCGTCGATGTCGAACTTGAGGAAGACGGATTCGCCGGCCGCCGCGACGCGCGCTCCGACGCTGTGGTCGACTTCGATCACCCGTCCGTTCGCGTCGAGCCACCCGAGCGTGCTCACGCGCGCGCCGGGGACGATGGTGGTCTTACCCACCTCGAGCGTCTGCCCGTGCAGCGAAGCGGTCACCGCGACGCTGAGGGGCAAGCCGCGCGTGCCCGGGTCCACCGTCCAGCGCGCCTTCGCCGTCGCGCCCTGCACCTGGCCTTTGAGCGATGCGACCACGTCGGGACCGGCGGCGACGCTGAACGCGACGCTGTCGCCCGCCTTTGCGTTCTTCACGTCGACGGCGAGGTCGAACTGATCGCCGGGATGGGTCTGGTCCGGCAGCGGGCTCATGGGAGGCGGCTCATCGATCCTTCGAAGAAGGTGTCGGTCTTCGTCCGCAGGTCGACGAGGTTCGCCGCGTCCCTGGGCTTGAAGTAGCGGGTCCCCTGGCGCAGGTTCGGGACCGTGCCGTTGACGATTTGTCCCACTTCCGCGAAGGGCGGAACCGGCGGAGTGGGCATCGAGATGGTGTCGTCGTTCCAGTAGATCTCCTTCTGCGTCAGCTCGCGCAAGCGCGCGGAGAACTTCTCCAGTCTGCGGCCACCGCCACAGGCCGCGAGGTACACGCGCGCGAAGACGGAGCGGCGCAGCGCGCTGACCACCGGCGCGAAGTCCCGTACGTTCTTCTTGAACTGCTTGCCGTCGCCGTCGTCGAGCACCCTGGTGTCGAGGTCCGGCACCGGCACCACTTCCTCGGGCTTGCCGTCCTTGGCGGGATTCACCGCCATGAAGTCGAGGTGGAACTTGATCAGCACGCGGTCGCGCGGATCGTCTCCCGGCGCCTGGTTGAAGAAGAGCAGACCCTGAGTCCGATCTTTTTCCTCCGGCGACAGCTTGGGATCGTGGGACTCGAGCCCGTGGGTGACGAAGATCAGCGTGTGCCCGCGCAAGCCGCCCAGCGAGGTGTCCAGCGTCGTCACGGCAAGGTTCTGTTTCCCACCGTCGGCGCTGAAGCGATCGACGAGATTCGCCACCGTGGAGACGTCCTTGCTCATGTCGCCGAGGTTGACGCCGGGCGGCCCGCCTGCGGACTTCTGGATCGCCTGCGCCCATTTCCTTGCCTGGGAGAGAAAGCCGTCGGCCCATCCCGCCGTTCCGCAGAGGAAGGTCGCCGAAGACCCGCTGATCCCCGGACGCACTGTGACCGGCGGAGCGTCTGCCATCGCTACCCTCCGTGCGCCTCGACGAGCTTCGCCTTCGTCGCCGCATCGAGCTGGACAGTGGTGTCCAGGCCGTGTTCCGCCTGGAACGAGGAGAGCGAAAATCCCAGGTCCGCGTCGGCCGGATAGCCGAGGTTGAGCAGGCGGCCTTTGGCCCCTTCCGGATCGTCGACGGAAGGCAGCCCCAGGCGGACAGGCCAGGTCACGAGGCTCTGCGCGTCGCGCGGCGCATAGGTCACGGTGACGCGGTCCGTGCCCTTCGGCAGCCTGACCGCGAGCAGCCCGCTCGCGTCGCTTTTGCCGAAGACGCGCGTGCTCCCGGCGGTGACCGTCGCCTCGCAGTTCGCGCACGGCGTCCGGCGCAGGTCGAGCAGGCGGAACGAGAACACCTCGCCGTCTGCGGCGGCCGGGGTGACGCGCGGATTGTCCAGCGACGAGATCGGGTCCAGCGTCACCTTCGTCGTCCCCTGCGATCCGTCGCCGACGACGGCGGCGGTCTCGCCGTCGCTGAATCCTTCCCTCGAGACGCTGACGGTGTACCCACCGGCTGGCATGTCGGGAAAGGGCGCGTCGCCCGCGGCATCACTGGTGCCGTCCTCGGTGAGTGGACCATCCAGGTGGACCGCGGCGCCCTCGACCGCCGCTCCCGAAGGATCGCGCACCTGCACGGTGAGCGATCCTGCTCCCGAATCGAGATCGATCGTCTTCGTCGCGCGCTTCACCCACTCCGGGTACTCGGGACAGCCCTTGGGCCCCGGGCAGGGATGGCGCTGCTCCGGGGTGACGCGGTCTTCGAAAAAGAAGATTTCCGTCCGCCGGTTCTTCTGCTCGGCGACGCCCGGCGCCGTCGGCACCTCGTTGTGGAAGGGACCGCAGCCGTGCGTGAGCGGCACGACGCCATCGGGAAGGGAAGTGCCTGGCTGCGCCATGTACGCCGCCACCAGCGCCCGCCGGGTCGGGTCGGACATCTTGCCGTCGACGGGCAGGCCGGTGCCGCGGGTGTCGTTGCTCAGTTGCTGGAACGCGCGGGCGTTGCCGGAGGTCGCCGGCGTCGGATCGCCGGGATCAGATAACTTGTCCGCCGGAACCACCTGGCCGAGCATCAGGCCGTCCTCGTGCGCTCCCCAGCGCTTCTCGTCGGGGACGCCTGTCCCGTAGAACTTCATCCATTCGTCGACGGCGTCGCGCAGGTAGGCGGACATCGACTTCGCGCGCTCGTCCGAGAGGCGCAGGTTGTAGTCGTCCGTTCCGGCCCGGTCGGTGTGGCCGTTCACCAGCAAGGCGAGGTTCTTGTGCTCGTCGAAGAGCCGCTTCAGCGCGCGCATCCCGTGGATGGCGGAGGGGAGCAGGAACGACTTGTTCGTTTCGTAGAGGAGCCCATTGAGCCGCGCGCGGAAGGTGGTCGGCGGCAGCTTGACCTTCACCGGCTTGCCGGTCTTGATCGGAACGCCGCCCTTCCGATAGCTGATCGTCTGGATCGTCGGGTCGCCCATCGCTCATCTCTCCAGCACGACGGCGCCCAGCGACACCAGGCGCAGCACGTCTTCCTGCGCCGCGATGGTGCGCGACAGGTAGTCTGGGTGGTAGGCCTTGAAGTACTTCATCAGATCGATCTCCCCCGTCGCCGGCGTGTCGGTGGCGTCGTCGCGCGGGTTCTGCCAGTCGGTGCTCGTCCCCTTGTGGCGCATGGAGAAGTCGCTTCCCATCGTCGCCCGGAGCACGGAGTGCCCGAACTCGTGGGCGGCGGTCTCCATCGCGTCGAGCTCCGGGCGATCGGGGTTGAAGGGAAAGATCACCGGCATTCCTGCCACGACGACGCCGGTGTTGCAGGCGCGCTGCCCTTGCCAGAGCGACTTCATGCACTGGAACTCGACCCCCACCGTCTGCTCGGTGGCGCGCACATTCACCTTCCAGGAGCTGCCGTCGGTGAGCTGCACGGTGCGCGACCAGAAGCGGCCGATGCCGCGCAGGATCATCTGGCGGACGAACTGGAAGGCCGAGCCGAGACTGCCGTCCAGCTCGGAGGTGTGCACCGCCACCTCCACGTCGATGACGCGGCTGACGCGGTCGGCGCGCACTTCCACCCAGTCGGTGAGCTGGCGGCCGCGGAGCGTCAACGCCGGCGCGCGGCCCATGCGCCCGCCAAATTGCGAATGCGCGAAGACCGAGACCGAGAAGGCGGTGCCCGGATGCAGCCGGCGGGTGTCGAATACGTCGCCCTTGAATCCGTCCTGGACCCAGACGTGGGCGCCCGTCCTGGCCAGCTCGTCGTCGTCGTGCTGCTCGCGGATGCCTTCGTCGTCGCCAGCGAGCAGGAAGCGCAGCAGGGTGGTCCGCTTGCCGGTGAACGGCGCCGGCTCGTCGATGCGGAAAGTGAACCGCGCGCGTGGTTCCGATCTGCGGCCGCTGTCCTTCCCTGCGCCGACCAGCTCCACGACCGAAAGGGTGCACTTTCCACCCTCGAGCGAGAGATCGCGCGGGATCAACGGCGCGTCCTCGGTTCCCGCGGTCAGCTGCGGCACGGGGGGCGCGCCCGGATCCGATTCGCGAGCCGGCTTTCCCGCCTCGGTCGATGGCGTAGCGGCCGATTTGATCCCCAGCGCGTCGCCCACCGAGGGCTTCGCGCCTCCGTCATGCCAGCGGCGCAGGTCGTTCTCGATGTCCTCGATGCGGCCCGTGCTCTGCCGCCCGAAGTCATCCTGGAACCGGCGGACCTTCGAATCCATCGAGTCGTCGCCTGCATATCCGAGGTTGTGCAGCCGGCGGCGCGAAGGCTCCTCGCCCTTGCCGAGATCGAGAAAGAGCCTGCGCACGAACTTCGCGCCCGACGGCGAGCTCCACTCGATGCGCGCTTGCTCGTGCGGCTGGTCGTCGCCGATCTCGATGAAGCCGTCGTCGCCGGTCTGCATCGAGGCGCCGCCGGCGTCGAGGAAGACGGTGCAGGGCGCCTTGGCGAGCGGGTTCCACGCCTCGTCGCAGAGGCGCAGGCGAAAGCGCTGCTTCTGCGGAGCCGGAGTCGGCTTCGGAACCGGCTTCGGCGAGGGGTCGATCTCGGGCAGGCGCAGCCTCGCCTCTCCGGCCACCTTCGTGCGCGCGCGCACGAAGCCCTGCTCGTCGCTGCGCCCGGTTCGGACGGCGCCGTCCGGCAGCGTCAGCTCCCAGGCGCGATCGGGGACCGGATCTCCCGCCCCGGTCACGATCTGGAGCTCGATCAGGAAGGCGCCGCCGGGCAAAGGCTGCGGCGGCGAAGGACGCTTGCGATCGGGAAACAACTCGAGCCTCGCGTTCCCCTTCCGCGCCGACGTCGCCCGGATCAGACCGTCCGCATCGGTGAAGCTGGACACCTTCTTGCCGTCGGGAAGCGTCAGCTCGTAACCCATGTCCATCTGCGGCTGGTCCTGCGCATCGACCAGCTTGATCTCGATGTCGAACTTCTCCGCCTGCTCGCGTGCACCCGCGGCTGCCGGAGCCGGTTTCGCTGCCGGCTTCTTTTCGGCGATCCGGACCGCCCGGAACTTGACCCGATAGCCGTGCTTGTCGAATGCGTGAACCGCCCGCTCGACCCGGTAAGGCCCGTCGATCTGCGCGCCCAGCTTGTCGAGGCGGAGTACGGCGCCGGGCACGACATCGGGATTGCCGATCATCTCCGCCTCCGCCCGGATGAATCCCTCTGCGAGCTTGCGCAGGCGGCCCCTGGCGATGGCTTCCGCGGTCGCGGTGTCCATCGGCGCCTCGGTGCCGGATATTGATAGCGTCGCGCTCCCGCCGTGATCCTTGGCTCCCTTTTGCGCCTGCCCCTGCGGCTTCGCGCTGGCCGTGATCTCGCGCTTCGCTTTCGGATCCCACCCGTGGACGGAGACCTCGCCGACTTGAGATTTCGCGTTGATCAGGATCTTGATCCTGGTCACGCCGTCGCCGGGATGAATCTGCACTTCCTGGCCCGTCCGAGGGGGGCCGATGGTCAGCTTCTTGCCCTCGATCCGCAGCGTGTTGCCGCGGCGCGCCGCGATACGGCGCAGAAAGCCCGCGTCGGTGAGATTGCCCTGAAAGACGTGCTCCTTGGTGCCGGCAGGCGCGTCGGCGGTCAGGCCATGCTCCTGGGCGATGAGGGTGGCGATCTGCTTGTCGTCGACGTCGTTGAGGGCGCGGGTCATCTGCGAGAGCGCCAGGCGATGCAGGACCTCGAGGCAGACGACCCGCAGCGCCGGCGGCATGTCGCGGCGGAACATCGGCTCGAGCGCCACGATCTCGCCGTCGAAGATCTTCTTCAGGCTGGTGTGGAAGCCGAGCTCCACCTCGACGCGCGTGCCGCACTCGAAGTCCCGGCCGTTGATCAGCGCCATCTGCGGGTCGTTGAAGACGAGGACGCATTGTCCGAAGAGATTGACGTCGAGGTCCACCCCGACGCGCGTCAACACCGCGTCCTTGCCGGTGTCGAGCTTCTTGCCGGCGATGCTGACCCTGCAGTCCGGGACGAGCCGGACCGCGGACTTGTCGATCATGCAGCTCTCCCAAACGCAGCGTAGCCGCACGGCGTGGAAGGGGCAAATCCCTCATCACCATGGGGCGACCCGTGCTGGCTACTTTCTCCATCCACGCGACGCGGGCTGCGGCACGCTGGGCTTCAGGGCCGGCTGGTGCCTATCCAAGTCTTGATTTCGCGACCCTCGATCTGCACGACTCCTTCGAACTTCACGTATCGGAGCAGGCCGAGATCGCAGGCGGAGTACACGTCCTGCTTGCGGATCCTGAGCAGCGAGGAGATCTCCGCGACCGTGAACAAGTGGTCTTCGGGAATTGCGTCGACGAGAGTTGCCTGTGGAAACGGCGTCAGTCCGGCGTCAGTAGAGCCGTTGCATCCGGCTGCATCGGCCTGCACAACTGTCGCACTCGCGGGCTCCGCGCGGCCTCAGATTCCAACGGCTTGCCTCCAGTTGCATCTCCGTGCACATCCTCGTCAGCGCCTTGCCAAGGCGAAGGTCGCCGGTTCGAATCCGGTGTTCCGCTCCAATATGCCCGGATTCCGCGTAGTTGGCGGGTCCGGGCTTTTTCATGGGCGTCGCCTCTCGTGGCGACGCCGTGTGTTCACAACTGTTGGGCGGCACCTCACTGTGACCGAGCAATCAAGGAACTTGCGCGTGCAGAAGAAACGGCGACGTCTCGCCAGATGAGCCGTTGGAACACCGGTGGAACATTTGCGGGCAGCGGTCCCCTTGCGCCGAACGGAAAATGTTCGGTGAGCGTCGGGCCCCGGTGTTACGGCTGCAGCGTCACGCGGCGACCGGTACCAAACTGCGAGCCGCATCGAGGCCGGAAAATCTGGGGTCCACAGTTCCTTGGCTGCTCTCCGAAATCAACGAACTTCCGCTCGGGTTTG
>JANXXR010000690.1 GCA_025350525.1 Deltaproteobacteria bacterium | reverse complement strand
TTTTTGCCTCAAGCCTGAAGCCTGAAGCCTCAAGCCTCAAGCCTCAAGCCTCAAGCCTGAAGCCGGGGCTTGGAGCGGCCAGCGAGGCGATCCCTACACCGCGCGCGAGAAGAGGCGCTGGCCGACGCAGAGATGCGCGTCGAAGATCGAGGCGACGTTGCGCACGAAGATGCGGCCCAGCGGCGTGACCTCGATCTCCGCGCCCTTCACCGAGACCAGGCCTTCCGCTTCCAGCGCGCCCAGCCGGGCCAGCTCTCCGCCGAACTCCTGCGCGGCAGAGGCGCCCAGGTCGACGTGGAAGTTGCACATCAGCTGCGTGATGATCCCGCGCCGTCGCACGTCGTCCGCGGTGCAGGCGAAGCCGCGCTCGGTGGCCAGCTCGCCGTCGGCGATGGCATCCTTGTAGCGCGCGATCGAATGCGTGTTCTGCGCGTAGACGCCGCCCACGTCGCTGATCGCCGAGACGCCGAAGGCCACCACATCCGAGGCCGCCCGCACCGAGTAGCCCTGGAAGTTGCGGGTCAGCGCGCGGCGCGCCTGCGCCTCGGCCAGCTCGTCGTCGGGGCGCGCGAAGTGATCCATGCCGATGGGCCGGTAGCCCGCGGAGGTGAAGGCCTCCCAGGCGATGCGAAACAGCTCGAGCTTGTCGGCGCCGCGCGGCAGCTCGCTGAGAGGCAGCCGCTTCTGGTTGGGGCGGACCTCGGGCACATGGGCGAAGGCGTAGACCGCCAGGCGGTCGGGCGACATCTCGATCACCTGCGCGATGGTTCGCGCCCAGCTGGCCGGAGTCTGCCGCGGCAGCCCGTAGATGAGATCGAAGTTGATGCCGCGAAAGCCGAGCGCGCGCGCGCCGTCCAGCATCTCTCGCGTCTTCTCCGCAGTCTGGATGCGCGAGATGGCCTCCTGCACCGCCGGGTCGAGATCCTGCACGCCCATCGACATGCGGTTGAAGCCCAGCTTCCGCAAGAGCGTGAGCTGCGAGAGCGTGGTCACCTTGGGATCGATCTCGATGGCCACCTCGGCGTCGGGCAGCACGCGAAAGCGCCGGGTGATGGCGGTCCAGAGCGACTCGATCTGCCGCTCCTCGAGGAAGGTCGGGGTTCCGCCGCCCCAGTGGATCTGCGAGACGGAGCGGCGGTCGCCGAGCAGCTCCGCGGCGGCGTCCATCTCGCGGACCAGCGCGCCCAGGTAGGCGTCGGCCCCGGCGGTGCTGCGCGAGATGACCACGTTGCAGCCGCAGAAGGAGCAGCGCTCGCGGCAGAAGGGGATGTGCAGATAGAGCGAGAGCGGCGCCTCGGTCCGCTTGCCGGCCTCGGCGAGCGCGGCGGAGTAGGCGCGCCGGCCGACCTTCTCGCTCCACACCGGCGCGGTGGGGTAGCTGGTGTAGCGGGGGATCGGCACGTCGAGGCGCTGCAAGAGTGCATCGTCGACTCTGGGAAATTCGGGCACGAAGACCTCCGCTCGCTATCCGATTCACGATCTGTGCCGCGCGCGCGGCGGCGAAGCTCCGGTGCAAGGCTTGCGCAGTTTCAGCGGAAGACCAGCACCGGCTTGGGAGAGATCTGCGTCAGCTGGTCCGCCACGCTGCCGAGCAGCAGCCGCTCCACCGCGCCCCTGCCGCGGTGTCCGACCACCACCAGCCAGATGTCGGCGCGACGGGCCTCTTCGGCCAGCCGGTGCGCGGCGCCTCCTTCGAGCAGCGAGGTCTCCACCGGCGTGTTCGGGCGCGGCACGCTCTCCGACATTTCCTGGAGGAGGACGCGCGCACGATCGGTCTCCTCCGTCTGCCAGGCCGGCATGGTGGTCGCGCCGCCGATTCCTGTCTCGTTGATGGCCGGCAGCACGTAGGCGAACTCGAGCGCGCTGTGCGTCGCCTGCGCCAGCCGGGCGGCGTATCCGGCAGCGGCCCGGGACTCCGTCGATCCATCGACTCCGACCAGGATGCGTTTCATGCATTCCGGAGTTGCAAGGGTTGCGCCGGGAGCCGCGCGCGCAAAAGCTGCGTGCGAATCAGGCCTCGCGCATCCCTTGCGCGCCGCACGCCCTGCGCCTGTCCCGAGCATTCGGCACCCGGTTTGCTACAAGGGTGTCCATGCTCAAGGCCCGCATCCTGGTGGTCGACGACGAGCTGAACGCGCGCTCGGCGCTGCGCACCATCCTCTCCGAGGAGGGCTACGACGTCGTCGAGGCCTGCGACGGCGAGGAGGGGCTGGCCAGGCTGGACGAGCTTGCGCCCGACGTGGTGCTGGCCGACGTGCGCATGCCCAAGATGGACGGCCTCACCCTCTTGCGCAAAGCCAAGGCGCAAGGCAGCGACGCCAGCTTCGTCATGATGACCGCCTTCGCCAGCGTGGAGGCGGCGGTGGAGGCGATGCGGCTGGGCGCGGAGAATTACCTGGTCAAGCCGCTGGACGTGAACGCGGCGCTGGTCTTTCTCGAGAAGGCGCTGGAGAAGCGCCGCCTGGTGCGCGAGGCCGCCGGGCTGCGCGAGCGGGTCCGCGAGCGGTACAAGCTCGAGGGCATCGTCGGCGAGGCGCCCGAGCTGCAGGCGGTGTACGAGGTCGTCAAGCAGGCGGCCCCTACCAAGGCCACGGTGCTGGTGCTGGGCGAGTCGGGCACCGGCAAGGAGCTGATCGCGCAGGCGCTGCACGAGCTCTCCCAGCGCAAGGACAAGCCCTTCGTCAAGGTGGCCTGCGCGGCGCTCTCCGAGACCTTGCTCGAGAGCGAGCTGTTCGGCCACGAGCGCGGATCCTTCACCGGCGCCATCGGCCGCAAGGAAGGGCGCTTCGAGCTGGCCGACAGCGGCACGCTCTTCCTCGACGAGATCGGCGAGATCTCTCCCGCCGTGCAGGTCAAGCTTCTGCGCGCCCTGCAGACCCGCGAGTTCGAGCGGGTGGGCGGAACCCAGACGGTCAAGGTCGACGTGCGCGTGGTGGCGGCGACCAACCGCGATCTGGCCGCCGAGGTGAAGGCCGGCCGGTTCCGCGAGGACCTCTACTACCGGCTCAACGTGGTGGCGGTGACGCTGCCGCCGCTCCGCCGCCGGCGCGGCGACA
This sequence comes from Deltaproteobacteria bacterium, assembly GCA_025350525.1. Taxonomy (GTDB): domain Bacteria; phylum Myxococcota; class Myxococcia; order Myxococcales; family 40CM-4-68-19; genus 40CM-4-68-19. Next base: position 12,767 of record JANXXR010000690.1, on the reverse strand, counting down.
TCCCGGCGCTGGCCGCGCACTTCATCGAAAAATATTGTCAGGCCTACGGGAAGAACATCAAGGGCATGACGCCGGGCATGCTGAACGCGATGCTCGGCCACGACTGGCCGGGCAACGTGCGCGAGTTGGAGAACGCCATCGAGCGCGCGGTGGTGCTGTGCAAGGGCACCGAGCTCACCGCCGACGATCTGCCCTCCACGCTGCGCGGGCCCCGGCCGGCGCAGCGCGACGTAGCGGGGCTGATCCCGGGAGCGAGCCTGGCCGAGATCGAGCGCGAGGCGATCCTGCGCACGCTGGAGCTGCAGGGCGGATCGACCTCCCGCGCCGCCGAGATGCTGGGGATCAGCGTGCGGAAGATCCAATACCGCCTGAAAGAGTACGCGGGCGAAAAGGTCGAGGGCGAGAGCGAGCCCGTGGACTAAAAGCTCGCTGGCGTATTCGGTGGCGCTCAGCGCGCGCGCAGCAGCGTGAACCAGAAGCGGGCGCCGCCCAGCGCGGAGGGCTCGACGCCGACCACGCCGCCGTGCTGCGTGACGATGGCGTGCACGATGGGCAGCCCCAGCCCGGAGCCGGTGGCCTTGGTGGAGAAGAACGGCTCGAAGATGCGCTGGCGCACGGCGGGCTCGATGCCGGGGCCGCTGTCCTCGACCGCGATCCACACTTCTTCCGGGCGCGCCTGCGCCCAGATGCGGACGGTCCCGCCCCGCGGCGTCGCCTCGAGGGCGTTCAGGGCCAGGTTCATGAGGATCTGCCGCAGCCGCTCGTCCTCGCCCTGCACTTGAGGCAGGCCCACGGGCAGATCGCGCCAGAGCCTGACGCCGCGCCGCTCGGCCTCTCCCGCGAGCAGGTCGACCACCGCGGAGACCAGCGGCTCGAGCGGCAAGGCCCGCAGGGTCAGCTCGCGCGGCCGCGCAAACTGGAGGAAGTCCTGGAGCAGGTGCTCGAGCCGCGCGATCTCGTCGCGCACCAGCTTGAGCGGCTCGAGGTAGGGCGGCTGCTCGAGCGGCGGCAGCTTGCGCAGGCGCCGCTCCAGCACCACCAACTGCAGCGAGGCCGCGTTGAGGGGATTGCGGATCTCGTGCGAGAGCCCTGCGGTCATGGTGCCGACCGCGGCCAGCTTCTCCGCCACCTGCGCCCGCCGCGCCAGCTCGCGCTTCTCGGCCTGCAGCTTCACCTGCCGCAGCGCCTGCTCCAGCGTCAGCAGCAGATCCGGCGTGCTGGCCGGCTTCACCAGATAAGCGAAGGCCCCGGCGCGCACCGCCGCGGCGGCGGTCTCCAGCGTCGCGTTTCCGGTCAGCATGACGATGGCCGCGTCGGGATGGTCGTTCCGCAACTGCTCGGTGAGCGCGGTGCCGTTGCCGTCGGGCAGCCGCAGATCGACCAGCGCCACGTCGAAGCCCGCGGTCGCCGCCTGCAGCGCCCCGGCCACCGAGCCGGCGGAGGTGACGAGGTACCCTTCTTCCTCCAGCGTCTCGCGCAGGTTGTCGATGAGCGCGGCGTTGTCGTCGACGAGGAGGATGCGCGGGGTCAGCGCCAAAACCCCTCCACCGCTCCGAGCAGCTCGTCCATGTCGAAGGGCTTGGAGAAAGTCCGGGTGGCGGGGAACTTCAACATCGCATCCGCGTGCCCGCTCATCACCAGCACCGGCAGCCGCGGGCTTCGCTCGAGGAGGAGGCGGAGCGCAGCGCCGTCTTTCTCGCCGGGCATGCGCAGGTCCACCAGCGCCACGAAGGGCTTGACGCCGCCCAGGCGCCCGGCCTCGGCCACCGACTGCGCGGTGACCGCGGAGAACCCGCGCTGGCGCAGGGCCTCGCTGAGCAGGTCGGCCAGCATGCCGTCGTCCTCGACCACCGCCACCAGCCCGTTGCGCCGGGCGGAGCCGAGCAGCGCCAGCAGCGTCTCGATGGGCACCGGCTTGGGCAGCACCGCGAGCAGCCCCTCCTCGCGGGCGGCGAGCAGGTCGGCCTCTCCGGTGTAGGCGGTGATCACCAACGCCGGCAGGCCCGGATCGACGCGGCGGATCTCATGCACGACCTTGGCGCCGTTCATCACTGGCATGCGCATGTCGGTGACCAGCGCGTCGAAGCGCGCGCCGGCGGCGAGCTCCAGCGCCTGCGCGCCGCTCGCAGCCATCACCACCTCCGCCCCCGCGTCCCGTAGGATCTCGGCCAGGTTCTCGGCGAAGGCGAGGTTGTCGTCGACCAATAGATAGCGCCTCACGGAACGCTCCGCGGCAGCCGGACCACGAAGCGGGCGCCCTTGCCCCGCGGCTCGTAGGCGACGGTGCCCCCGTGCCGCTCGACGATGCGCTTGACCAGCGCCAACCCCAGCCCGATGCCCTTCTGCCGCGTGGTCACCAGCGGCTCGAAGAGGCGCGCGCGCACCGAGGCGTCGACGCCCGGCCCGTCGTCGGAGACGCCCACCTCGACCTGCGCCGAGCCGGCGGCGGCGTCGAGCCGGACGGTGCCCAAAGGGCCTCCGGCCTCCCGCGCGTTCTGCAGCAGGTTGACGAAGACCTGGCGAAGCTGCGAGGCGTCGCCGCTCACTTCGGGAAGCTGGGCAAAGGACTCGAGCCCGATGGGCAGGTGCAGCTGCAGCGCCGCCGCCTCGACCACTTCGCGCAGCTGCACGCGCTCGGCGTGGAGCGGCTTGTCGCGGATCATGTCGAGCAGGTCGCTGATGATGGTGTTGGCGATCCCCAGCTGCTCGCCGATGCGGCCGACGTGCTTCTGCGCCCGCGGGTCGCCTGCGTCGATCCGGCCGCGCAGGATATAGAGGCTGCTCTCCATCACCCCCAGCGGGTTGCGAAGCTCGTGCCCGATCGAGCCGACCAGCTGCCCAAAGGTCGCCAGCCGCTCGCTGCGCGCCTGCTGCGAGAGCAGGTCCTCGCGGTAGGTGTGCAGCATGATGGCCATCTCGAGATCGAGGATCTTGCCGACCGCCAGCCGCACGCCGCGGCGCTCGACGGTGCCGGAGAGGAAGGCGTCGTCGATGAGCGCGTTGAACTCCTGGCGGAGCACGTTCATCGCGCCGAACATGTAGTGCTGGGGCAGGGCGATGTCGACGTGCTTGCGCCCGATGCGCGCGCGCAGCTCGTAGTAGGTCTCGTCCCAGGGGCCGGTGAGGAGCTTGTCCATCCACAGGACCAGCGAGTGGCGCAGGCGGCCCACCATGCTCTCGCCTTCGAAGAGGGCCTTGCGGGCGTCCTCGTGCTGGAGGATGCGCTGGTAGAAGACCTCGCTGATGCGCGCGAAGTGGTCGCGCGCCAGCGGATGCAGCGCGCGCAGGGCCGCCTCGTCCGTCGCGTCGAAGCCGACGTAGCGTTTGACCTCCTCGAAGATGGTCTCCGGCATCAGTGTGGAGTCTACAGGTCGCCGGCTCGTCCGTCCTCTGGAACGCCTCTTGCGAGAGAAGCGCTGGGAGGTTGCCATGGTGCAGGCAACGGTCGTGCGGGGCGCAGCTTTTGCGCGCAAGTCGCTGCTGGCGCGCAAGCAACGGATCGCCGGGCTGGCCGCGAGCCTGCGGCGCCGGGAGGACGAGCTGCAGCCAGCCAGCAGCATCGAACAGCGCGATCGCGGCGCGGATCTCGAGCCGTTCGACGTCTTCGGGCAGCTGCAGGCGGCCGAGGCCCGGGAGCTGGCCGAGATCGACCTGGCGCTGCAGCGGATCGCTTCGGGAACCTATGGACAGTGCCAGGTCTGCGGCGAAGCCATCGGTGGGCTGCGTCTGCGCGCGGTGCCGGAAGCCCGGTCCTGCATGGGCTGCGCGGCGCGGCTCTGAAGCTGCCGCACTCTGCTACTCCGACGGCCGGGCTCCGAGCCCTGGCCGCTGGACAGGCGCCGTCAATCCGGGAGCGTGCGCCCTCGACGCCTCGAGCAAGTCTGCCCCTCCCTTCTCGAGCAACTCCTCGGCGGCAGCAGCGCCCAGCGACTCCGGATTGAGGCCGCGGCCCTCGGCGCGCAGCAGCTTGACGCCGCCCCGTCCGTCGGGACCGCCCAGCAAGGTACGCAGCCAGATCCGCGCGCCGTCCTCGACGGCGTAGGCCGCGATCGGGACGGTGCATCCACCCGCCAGCCGATAGAGCACCGCCCGCTCCGCGCGCACACAGCGCGAGGTGCGCGCGTCGTCGAGCGGCCCGGCCGCGAGGGCGCCGGGCGATTCATCCAAGGCCTCGATGGCCAGCGCGCCCTGCCCGGCGGCCGGCAGCGAGAGCTCGACAGGAAGGATCTCGGTGACCTGCTGCTCGAGCCCGAGCCGGCGCAGGCCCGCGAGAGCGAGGACCACCGCGTCGAGGTCGCCCGTGCTCGCGAGGCCCAGGCGCGTCTGCACGTTGCCGCGCACCGGGACGATGATCAGGTCGGGCCGCTCGGCGCGAAGCTGCACGGCCCGGCGCAGTGAGCTGGTGCCGACGCGCGCGCCGCGGGGAAGGCGGGCAAAGAGCTTGGCCCGGGGAGCGACCAGCGCGTCGCGGGGATCTTCGCGGAGGAGGAAGGCGCAGAGCGAGAAGCCGGCGGGCAGGGCAAAGGGCACGTCCTTGGCGCTGTGCACCGCCAGGTCGGCGCGGCCCTGCGCAAGCGCCTCCTCGAGCTCCTTGACGAAGAGCCCCTTGCCGCCGACTTCGGACAAGGGACGGTCGAGGATGCGATCGCCTTGGGTCTGCAGCGGCAGGATGGCGCAGGCCTGTCCGCGCCGGCGGAGCAGGGCGGCGACCCACTCCGACTGCCAGAGGGCGAGCGCGCTTCTCCGGGTGGCGAGGCGAAGCGTCATCCGTGGCTCGCCAGGGTCTCGCGGTCATGCCGGCCACCGATCGCCCCCTGCGCCTCGTCGAAGCCGAAGAGCGCGGTGGCCGCGTCGGCCAGGGGTCCGCTGCCGGCCTCCGCCCGCAGGCGCGCGGTGGGCGCGTGGAGGAGCTTGTTGACGATGGCGTTGGCCATCGCCCGCACGCTGCGCTGCTGGCGCTCGTCGAGTCCGCGCAAGGCGGCGATGGTCTTCTCCGCTTCGGCGCAGGCCACCGCCTCCGCGTGCGCCCGCAGCCGCGCCAGCACCGGCACCGCGTGACGCTCGTGCGCCTGGGCGAGCAGGGCGCGCAGCTCTTCCTCGACGATCTCCTCCGCCCGCCCCACCTGCGATTGGCGCTGGCCGCGGTTCTGCGCGGCCACGCGCTCGAGGTCGTCGAGATCGTAGAGGTAGACGTTCTCCAGCTCGTTGGCGCTGGGCTCGACGTTGCGAGGGAGCGAGAGATCGACGAGGAAGAGCGGACGGTACCGCCGCGCCTTGACCGCCTGGTCCACCAGCTCGCGCGTGACCAGGTATTCTTCTGCCCCCGTCGAGCAGATGACCACGTCGGCGCGCACCAGCAGGGCGGGCAGGTCGGCCAGCGAGACCGCCAGGCCATCCACCTCGCGGGCCAGCTCCTCCGCCCGGGCGAGCCCGCGGTTCGCGACCAGCAGTTCTTTCACGCCCTGCGCGCGCAGCTCGCGGGCGGCCAACTGCGCCATCTCGCCGGCGCCGATGAGCAGCACCGCGCGGTCGGCGAGATCTCCCAGCAGCTTGCGCGCGAGGTCCGCCGCCACGCTGCTGAGCGAGACCGCGCCCCGGGCGATCTCCGTCTCGGTGCGCACGCGCTTGGCCGCGGTCGAGGCGCGCTCGACCAACCGCTGCAGCTCGGGGCCCAGCGTTCCCGCCTGACGCGCCTGCGCCGCCGCCTCCTTCACCTGGCCGAGGATCTGCGCCTCGCCCAGCACCATCGACTCGAGGCTGGCGGTGATGCGGAAGAGGTGCCGAAGCGCGTCCTCGTCGAAGCGGCAGGCCGCGAGGGGCGCGGCTGCCGGATCGAGCGTCCGCTGGATGTCCCCCGCGATCTCCCGCGAGTCCGCCGAGGCGAAGATCTCCAGCCGGTTGCAGGTGGAGAGGATCATCGCCTCGCGCACCCCCGGCAGCTCCCGCAACTGGCGCAGGCGATCGGGAAGCAGCGCCGCCGGCACCGCCAGCCGCTCGCGCAACGCGGTGGGCGCCTGCCGGTGCGAGACTCCGACGCAGATGGTCGTCACGGCCACACCCCGATGGCGAGCGCGAGCGCCCCGCGCAGGGAAGGCGAGGCCGAGAGCAGCCCCACGTAGACGAAGGCGACGAGGACGAAGCCGACCACCACCAGGATGGCGATGCGCCGTCCGCGCCACCCGGCCACCAGCCGCGCCTGGATCATGGCGGCGAGGAGCGCCCAGGCGAGGAGCGCGAAGCCCTCCTTGGGCGCGATGGGCAGGACGGCGCCGGTGGCGGCCTTCGAGACCAGGGAGCCGGTGCCGATCGCCACCGAGAGAAAGATGAACCCCCAGACCGCGAGGCGATAGCCGGCACGATCGATCGACTCCAGCGAAGTGAGCCGCGCGAAGAGCCGCCCCGGCCGCCTGCTCTTGGCCTGCCGTTCGCTGGCGAGGTAGAGCGCCGAGAGCCCGAAGGCGAGCGCCAGCACCGCGGTCCCGAGGGTGGCGGCGGCGACGTGGACGAAGAGCGCGCCGGAGGTCCAGAGCGGTTGCACCACCGCGTGCTCCGAGGTGGCGACCAGGTGGGCCGGCACCATCACCGCCAGCGTGAGCGGCGCCACCACCACGCCGGCGATCGGCGCCAGGCCGCGCCGGTCGAGGAACAGATATCCCGCCACGATGAGGGCGGCGAGCAGGCTGAAGAGCTGCCCCCCTTTCCAACTGTCCGCGCCGAGGCCCAGTCCGGCGACCCCGATGTTGGAGGCGAACGAGGCGACGTGCAGGACCAGTCCGGCGAAGAGGAGCCCGCGTCCCGCTCCTGCCCAGCGCGGATCTGGCCGCACCAGCCAGGTGAGGAACGCCGCGGCTCCCGCCGCGTAGGCCAGCAGCGCGAGGTGGACGAGCAGCGTTTCCATGGTCGCTCTTCCGTCGAGCAAGACCTGCGCCACCGGCAATGCCCGGAGCGGCTCGCGACCGCACGCATCGGTTGCGCCCGACGCGGGCGGGGGCGCAAAAGGCGCAGCAGCTGATCTCGGCTTTCGCAAATCGGGGTCGTCGCGGCATCGGCGACACAGGCTGGGCGAAGCCCAAGGGGCAGGCGGCCCCAGCAAGAACAAGTAGCGTTGGTGCGCGGCGTCGATTGCCTACGTGGCCGCGGCCTGCCCCGGAGTCTCCCGCCCCTCCTGGCTCCAGAACCTCGGCGGCAGCAGGCAAAGCACGATCAACACCAACTGCGAGGCGATGAACCCGAACAGCGCCCAGAACGCGCTCTCCATGAAGCCATACGAGTGCAGCCCCACCCCGAGCATGTTGACGCCGAACCAGGACAGGCTGGTGATGACGTTTCCGAAGATCGCCATCGCCATCACGCCGCGCTCCTTCACATAGCCGCCCCAGCGGGCATGGAGGATGACGGCGTTCCAGAGGACGATGAGGAGCGCGCCGTTTTCTTTTGGATCCCAGCCCCAGAAGCGGCCCCACGACTGATCGGCCCAGATGCCGCCGAGCACGGTGCCGATGAAGCTGAAGAAGAGCGAGAAGCAGATCACGCCGTAGGTCATCGACAAGAGCGTGCGGGTGGCCGCGGGGTCGGGCTTTCGCACCAGCTGCCGCCGCAGCGTGTAGCCGATGGCCAGCGCCCCGGCGAGGAAGGTCCCGCTGTATCCGATGGTGATGCAGACCACGTGGGTCGCGAGCCAGATGTTCGAATCGAGCACCGCGCGCATCATCTCCATGGTGTCGCCGTCGCCGGTCAGGTGCTGCGCGACGATCAGCGAGACGAACCCTGCGGCAGCGGCCACCGCCGTGCCGAAGCCGCGGCGGTAGATGCGCACGAGGATGATGCCGAGGAGGACCGCGCTCCAGCCGACGAAGACCGCCGACGAGTAGAGGTTGGTCACCGGCGGACGACCTTGCAGGATGATGCGGGCGAAGAGACCCGAGGTGTGCACGATCGAGCTGCCACCAGCAGCGCAAAGGCCGCCGGCTGCAGCAGCTGGGGCTTCCAGATCCAGGAGACGAAGAGGACCAGCAGCGCCAGTAGGTAGAGGATCATGCCGAGGTAGAAGGGCTGGGCGCGGTTGAAGAGCTGCTCGCTCGATCCATGGCTCACGGCGGACGGCTGCGAGCCCGCATCGACGGCGAGAAGCTCCCTCACCGCCTGGTTGAACTCCGCGGGGTCCTGCGCAGTCCAGCCGGCGCCGACGCTTCCCAGCGCCGAGAGCGCCGCCTCGGCGGTCGCAGAGCCCAGCGCCTGGCCCACGCTGCGGAAGGAGTCGGAGGTCTCGCCCTGGGGCGGCGGCACCGGGCGGAAGGCAGCCAATTCCGTAAGCCGCGCCTGCCGTTCCGGGGAGACCGCCTGGATCTCCGCCGCCAGGCCGGCGCTGCCCGCGACCTGGATGGTGTTCTGCAACCGGTAGTAGAGAACGATGCGGTCGAAGAGGTTGACGACCGCGCCCTGGAAGTGGGTCCGCTCCTTGGCGTCGATGCCCCGCACCGCTTCGGCCTGCCGCTCGATCTCGTCTAGGTGCGGCCCCAGCGTCGCGAAGGAGAAATACCGATCGGAGGTCTGCTTCAAGCCGATCAGCCCGAGCACCTCGGGATCGTTGATGACGAAGACGGGCTGCGCGTCGGCGACCGCGGGGCGGAAGAGCACCTCGAGGAGCCACTCGTCGGGACCCACCGTCCGCCCCTCGAAGAAGAAGCTCTGCTGGCTGCGGATGGTGAGCAGCGCATTGCGCGCCACCGAGTCGAGCGGTTTGACCCGCCCGCCCTCGAGGACCGGCAGGCTCGCGAAGGCGTCGAGGTTGAAGCCGCGCACCGAGGCGGGTGGAAAGAGCGCCGCGGCCGCGCCGCAGAGTGCGATGGCAAAGACGATCCAGGGAAGTCTCTTCTTCATTTCAGGCCTCCACGCCGAGACGGCGGCGGCGCAGCGAGCGGCCGAGGGCGAGGACAAAGTGAATGACGAGGCCACCGCCGATGAGCACGCAGGAGATGTAGGGCAGCAGCCAGCCCGGGTTCTCGACCACCTGCAGGATGGAGAGCGTGTCGCCTTTGCCGAAGCTCGCCTGGTAGAAGGCCTTGCCGGCATAGCGCAGCGGCTGGTTCATGAAGATGAGCACGTCGCGCTGCTCGCCGCGCCCCGGGTTCGAGAGGTGCACCAGGCTGGAGAAGTTCTTCGGGATGTCGGTGCCGGGATAGATGTCGTGGCTGAACTTCTTCAGCGTCAGCGAGTAGGGCAGGTACTCGCGGCGCGGCCGCATCGAGAGCGCGTAGGTGCGGCCTTCGTGGACGAACGACTGCGGCGCGCCCAGCCCGCTGGAGACGAGCCAGGTGCCGTAGCTGTGCCCGCCGGCGATGGGCTCGACCAGCGCGGCGCGGACGTCGAGGTGATCGTCGTCGCTCGCCGGCGGCAACTCGCTGACGGTCACGGTCCTCCCGACGCCGGCGGTGGCCTGCGCGGCCTCGCCGGGGGCGGGCATCCGGAGGTCGGCGTTGCGCCAGAACTTCGCTACCCGCAGGGAGAGCGGGGTGCCCGCAATCGCGAGGGGCTTGCCGCTCTGGAGCAGCGATTCGGGAATGCCGTAGACGTCGTCGTGGGCGGGATCGGTGGTGTCGCTGATGGCGAGCTCGACGTCGCGCGGGCTCTCGACGTGGTCCACCGTCTGGCCCTCCTCGATGGGCAGCTGCATCTCCACCTGGAAGAAGCCGGTGACGAACTCGCCGGCGAAGAGGAGGATCAGCCCGGCGTGCACGACCCAGAGGCCAACCTTGCGGAAGCTCAGCTGGAGCCGCTTCACCTGCGCGGCGATGAGGTTGATCGCCAGGATCAGCCCGACCAGCCCGCCGCCGGGGAAGACCGGGATGGAGTAGCTGGTGCCGGGAAAATGGCCCCAGACGATCGGGCTGCGGATGAAGGCGTTGACCGCCCCGAGCGTGCCCATGCGCGTCTGCGCCAGCGTGCAGGCCACCACCAGGACCATGAGGAGGAGCAGGCAGGCGATGGCGAGCTTGAGGGAGGTGAGCGCGTCCCAGAGGCGCGCGCTAATTGGCTTCGGCGACATGGAGCCCTTCCAGGATGTGGATGAAGTCGGGGCGGGCCGCGGCCACCGCGGGCGCGTCGCCGAGCAGCTTGAGGAACCAGGTGCTGCCGTCGAGGAGCGCGAGCGCGGCGACCATCCGGCTCTTCTTCTCGCCCCCGCTTTCGAAGTCGTACACCGAAAAGGGCCCGGCCTTGGTGCGGACGATCTCGCGGCCCTTGGCGAGCGAGCCCTCGTCCATGGCCGCGAGCCCGAGCTGGCCGCGCCAGCGATTGACGTTGGCTGCCTCGCCTCCCGCGACGCCGGGGAGGACGACGACGGAGACTTCGACCTTGCCGGCGACCGGGGGTTTGAGGGTCGCGTACCGCATGCCGTCCCCGGCTCCTTCCGCCCAGCCTTTCGGGAGCGTCCAGCGCAGCCCTCCCGCCGGGCGCGGAGGATTGGGGATGGCGGCGGAGGGATCCTCGCGGACGGCAGCTGTCTCAACCGGCTTCGCCACCTGGTAGTGCGTGATCTTCCCGGGCTGGCATCCAGCCAGAAAGAGCGCCGCGAGCGAGGCCTGCGCGATGGCGCTGGGGCAGTGTTTCAGCATGCGACTCTCCTTTAATCGCTGATGACTGCCATCCCTGTGCCAATCCGCCGCACTCGGGAGAGCCAGCAAATCCAGCAGCGCACCGCGCAGCCTCTGCGTCGGCCGCAATTCTTGCGCGGCTCAGGGTCGAATCGTCCGCGCCTGTCGAGCTGAGCGACTGGAGCTCGTCAGCGCTGCTGGTGGCCCCCGTCTTGCTGCAGTTGGCCGCAGGCCCCCTCCAGGAGACTGCACATGCCGGTCGGCCTTGCCGCCATTACTGCTCCAGTCTTTTTGGCCACCGCCGCGCTCGGTCTGGCAGCAGGCGTTGCGGGGTACGCCTTCATTTATGCAAAGGGCTCCTCGTACCTGACCAATGACCCGGCCGCCTGCGCCAACTGCCACGTGATGCAGGAGTACTACGACGGCTGGCGCCAGTCGCCGCACCACGCGACGGCGGTCTGCAACGACTGCCACACTCCGGCGGGGACGGTCCCGAAATACGCCGTGAAGATCGAGAACGGCTTTCACCACTCGCTAGCCTTCACGCTGGGCGGGTATCCCGATCGGATCACCGCCCGGCCCTCGAGCCGCGCGGTGGTCAACGGCCAGTGCAAGCACTGCCACGCAGAGATCACCCACGACATGACCGACTTCAGCAGGGACGAGGGGCTCGACTGCGTGCGCTGCCACGCCTCCGTGGGCCACCTCCGGTAGCGAGAAAGGGAGAACCGCACCATGACCGAAAACGACAAGAAGACCTCCTCCCGGCCCGCCCTCCTGGCTGCGCTGGCCACCGCCTTCGCCGTCATCGCCGTCCTGGTGGTGGCGCTGGTGGCCAACATCGCCGAGCACAAGCGCGAGGCGAAGGCGCCGACCGTCCGCGTGGTCGAGCTCACCGAGGAGACCGACGACCCGGCGGTGTGGGGCCGCAACTTCCCCATCGAGTATGACCTCTACAAGAAGACCGCCGAGATGACCTCGACCCGCTACGGCGGCAGCGAGGCGATCCCGCGCATCCCCACCACCGACGACCCGCGCGAAAACGTCTCGCGGTCGAAGATCGACGCCGACCCGCGCCTCAAGACCATGTGGGCCGGCTACGCCTTTGCCGCCGACTTCCGCGAGCGCCGCGGGCACGCCTACGTGCTCGAGGACCAGAGCTTCACCAAGCGGCAGCAGGTGGTGAAGCAGCCCGGCACCTGCATCCAGTGCCACGCCTCGACCTGGGTGGCCTATCGAAAGCTGGGCGGCGGAGATCCCACCAAGGGCTTCGAGAAGATGAACCAGATGCCGTACGCCGAGGCTCGCAAGCTGGTGGAACACCCGGTGGCCTGCATCGACTGCCACGAGCCGAAGACCATGGCGCTGCGGGTGACCAAGCCCGCCTTCCTCGAGGGCATCAAGGCGCTCAAGGCTTCGCAGGGCATCCCCAACTTCGACCCCAACACCATGGCCACCCACCAGGAGATGCGCGCCTTCGTCTGCGGGCAGTGCCACGTCGAGTACTACTTCAAGGGGCCGGAAAAGCGCCTCACCTATCCCTGGGCGAAGGGCCTCAAGGTCGACGACATCATGAGCTACTACGACGAGATCAAGTTCAAGGACTGGACGCACAAGGAGACCGGCGCCCAGGTGCTCAAGGCCCAGCACCCCGAGTTCGAGATGTGGAACCAGGGCATCCACGCCCGCTCCGGCGTGACCTGCGCCGACTGCCACATGCCGTATCTGCGCGTGGGTGGCACCAAGGTGGCCGACCACCACGTCCGCAGCCCGCTCCTCAACATCAACCGCGCCTGCCAGCAGTGCCACAAGTGGTCGGACACCGAGCTCAAGGATCGGGTGGAGACGATCCAGATCCGCTTCCACAAGCTGCGCGACGAAGCGATGGATTCGCTGGTGGGCCTGATCGGCGACATCAAGGCGGCGAAGGAGGCGGGCAAGACCGACGCCCAGCTCGCCACCGCCCGGTATCTACAACGCCGCGCGCAGTTCTATCTCGACTTCGTCGAGGCCGAGAACTCGAACGGCTTCCATGCGCCGGACGAGGAGGTCCGGGTGCTGGGCGACTCGATCAACTACTCGCGCCAGGGACAGATCGCCATCCGCGATCCCGGCTTCAAGCCCACGGTGGCGGTGGTGGAGATCCCGAACGCCCCGGTCGCGGCGGTCGCCGGC
>JANXXR010000653.1 GCA_025350525.1 Deltaproteobacteria bacterium | reverse complement strand
TGGAGGCGGTGCCGCGGGCGGGCGGGCAGGACCTGATCATCGCCGTCTTCCGCGACGGGCTGCGCGCGCTCCTCGCCGCCGCCGGGCAGGTGCCGGCGCTTTTGGTCGAGACGCCGCACGGGCAGGTGATCTCCGCCATCGCCGCCGGCGCCGCCGACGCGCTGGTCAGTCCCCTCGACCTGCCGCTCTTCCAGGTCAAGGTGGAGGCGCTGCTCCGGCTGCGTCGGGCCGCCCAGCGCGAGGCGCAGGAGGCGCGGCGGCGGGCCGAGGCCGCCCAGCGCGACGCCGAGGACGCCACCCGGCTCAAGGACCAGTTCCTCGCCACCCTCTCGCACGAGATGCGCACGCCCTTGACCTCGATCCTGGGCTGGGTCCGCCTGCTGCGCCTGGGCAAGGCCAGCGCCGAGCCCACCGGCGAGGCGCTGGAGAACATCGAGCGGCACACGCGCATCGAGGCGCAGATGGTCGCCGATCTCCTCGACGTGCAGCGCATCGCCTCGGGAAAGATGAGCCTCGCCTTCCGCGACGTGGAGGTGGGCACCCTGATGGAGACGGCGGTGGAGGCGTTGCGCGAGGTGGCCTCGGGCGCCGGGGTCACGGTGCGCGTGGTCGTCCCCATCGACGAGGAGCTGCGCGTCTTCGGCGACGGCGATCGCTTGCAGGAAGTGTTCGAGAGCCTGCTCTCCAACGCCATCAAGTTCAGCCCGCGCGGCGCGCAGGTGGACGTGCAGATCCAGCCCAGCGGCGTCGAGGTGCTCATCATCGTGCGCGACCGGGGCCGCGGCATCCACGCCGACTTCCTGCCCCACGCCTTCGAGCCCTTTCGCCAGCAGGACAGCCGGATCTCGCGGGAGAAAGGCGGGCTCGGCCTCGGCCTCTCGCTGGTGCGGCACGTGGTGGAGATGCACGGGGGCAGCGTCCTCGCCGAGAGCGCGGGCGCCGGGACCGGGGCGCACTTCAGCGTCACCTTGCCGCTCCGCTCGCGCACCTCGCGGCTGCTGGTCCCGCCGCCCAGGGCCGCGCCGCCGTCGCCGCCGGTCGCCCGCGATCTGCAGGGCCTGAAAGTCCTCCTGGTCGAGGACGACCTCGACACCCGCTACCTGGTCAGCGCCATGCTCGAGCAGTTCGGCGCCCGCGTCACCTCGGCGGAGTCGGCGGCGGAGGGGCTGCGGGCGCTCTCGAAGGATCGCTACGACGTCATGGTCAGCGACATCTCCATGCCCGGCGAGGACGGCTACTCGCTGATGCGCAAGGTGCGCGCCGGGAGCGAGCAGCCCAAGATCCCCGCGGCGGCGCTGACGGCCAACGCCCGCACCGAGGATCGCGCCCGCGCCCTCGCCGCCGGCTTCCACGAGCACATCGCCAAGCCGGTCGATCCGCCCGACTTGGTGCGCATCCTCGGACGGCTGGCCGCGACCCAGCGGGAGCGCTGAGCTCTTCCTGGCGGGCCTCGTCAGAGCCTGCCGACCAATCGGCGCAGGGCCGCCGCGGCCTCTTCCAGCGTCTCCAGCGAAGAGGCGAAGGAGAAGCGCAGGTGGCCCCGGCCGTTGTCCCCGAAGCCCGATCCGTCGAGCACGGCGACGCCTTCCTCCTCCAGCAGGCGGTCGGCCAGCCCGGCCGGCAGCGCGCGCACGTCCGGGAATGCGTAAAACGCGCCCTCCGGAACCTTGCAGGCCACGCCCGGGATCGCCGCCAGCCGCTCGACGATGCGATCGCGCCGCTTGCGGAACTCCGCCACCATCGCCAAAGCGGCGTCCTGCGGTCCGCGCAGCGCCGCCAGCCCGGCCAGTTGCACGAACGCCGCCGTGCAGGTGTTGGAGTTGATCATCAGCCGCACCGCGTGCGGCGCGATCGGGGCCGGATAGACGCCATATCCCAATCGCCAGCCGGTCATTGCATAGGCTTTGGAGAAGCCGTCGACCAGCAGCGTACGCTCCGCCATTCCGGGCAAGGCGGCGATGCAGGGCGGCTCCTTGGAATAATGGATGCGGCGATAGATGTCGTCGGCCATCACCCAGAGATCGTGGCGCTGCGCCAGCGCCGCCAGCCGCGGCAGGTCGTGAACCACGGCGCCGGTGGGATTGCCCGGCGAGTTGAAGATGATCATCCGCGTCCGCGGCGTGACGGCGCGCTCGGCCGCGTCCAGGTCGAAGCCGTCGAGCGCCGGAACCGAGACGGGAACGCCGCCGCAGAACCGCACCACCGAGGGGTAGATGGGGAAGCCGGGGTCGGGGACCAGCACCTCGTCGCCGGGCTCGATGGTGGCGAGCAGCCCATAGAGGATGGCGGGCTTGGCGCCGGCGCAGACCAGCACCTGATCGATGCCGGCGCGCACGCCGCGACCCGAGAGCTCCTCGCAGATGGCCTCGCGCAGCTCCGGCAGCCCGGCGGGCGGGCCGTAGCGCGTGCGCCCCTCGCGCAGCGCCCGCACCCCGGCCTCGACGATGTGCGGCGGCGTGGGAAAATCCGGCTCGCCGACTTCGAGGTGGAGCACCCGCCGCCCGCGCGCCTCGAGGGCGCGGGCCTTGAGGAGGACGTCGAGGGCGGTTTCGGTTCCCAGCGCCTGGATGCGCGCCGCCAGCTGGGGCATCAGGCGGCTCCGCCGAAGCGGCGGGCGAGGATGTCGCGCAGCTCCTTGGCGTTGATGGGCTTGGACAGATACTCGTCGCACCCCGCCGCCAGCGCCTTCTCCCGGTCGCCCTTCATCGCGTAGGCGGTGACGGCCACGATGACGATGTCGCGCGTCTTCGGGTCGGCCTTGAGCTTCCGGGTGAGCTCGTAGCCGTCCATTCCCGGGAGCGCGATGTCCATGAGGATGGCCTGCGGCGGCTCCTCGGCGATGAGGCGCAGCGCCTCGGCGGCGTTGATGGCGCTGCGCACGACGTAACCGTGGCGCGAGAGGATGGCCTCGAGCAGCTTCAGGTTGGCGAGATGATCATCGACCGCCAGAACAGAGATCATCGAGCGATTCCCTTCGCCGGGCGGGTCGCCGGACTAAACACCCCCACCGTTCCACCTTGGGCCTCCCCCAGCCCGCGGGTCAAGGCGAGGTGGCGTCTAACCCGGACAGACCCGCGCCGCCAGATTCTGCAGCCTCTGGCCGCCGTCCGGCACCGCCGCAGCCTCTTTCGCCAGCGCGCAGTCGCTCTGCCGCGCCGCGATGGCCGCCGAGAGCGCCAGGTCGTACGCCTCCCGCGTCTGCCGCACGGTCAGGTTCAGGCGCGCCAGCTCCAGCGCGCGGGCGGGCTTGTGTTCGAGATAGAAGCGCGCCGCGTGATCGGCAAAGGCCTCGGGAAACTGCGCCAGGAGCGCCTCATATCGCGCGGCGGCGTCGGCCCGCAGCCGCTCGGCTTCCGCGGCGTCGGCGGTGAGCGAGAGCTGTCCGGCATATTCCGGGTCGTCGAGCGCGACCAGCGGCCGCAGGATGGCCACCGCGCCCTGGCGGTTCCCCAGCACCGCCGTCATGCCGGCGAGGTGCGCCTGCGCCTGCGCATATTGCGGCAGCCGCGCGACGGCCGCCGCGTACGCCGCCCGCGCTTCCTCGAAGCGCGCGTGCTTCTCGAAGAGCAGCCCGCGCTGGAAGTCGATCCACGCCAGCGGAAAGGGCGAGGTGTCGCGGTAGGCCTGCTCCGCCTCGGCGAAGTGCTGCAGCGCCGCGGGCACCTCGGGCTCCGCGGCGGCCAGCGCTCCCAGCGCCTTGGTGTTGGCGTACTCGCGCACGGCAGCGCGCCGCAAGAGGAGCGACTGTGAAACCTGCCCTTGCGCCTGCAGGATCGAAGCGCGCAGCGAGCGCGCGGCCGGCTCGTCCACTCCTTCGAGGAGAGCCAGCGCCTCGGGAAATTTGTGCAGCGCCGCCTGGCTGCTCGCGGCAGCGATGCGGGCCGCCGGATCGCGCGGCGCGGTCGCCAGCACGCGCTTGCCCAGCTGGGCCACGCGCCGGTAGTCGAAGACGCTGCCGGTGAATTGGGCCCGCGCCTCCAGCAACTCGATGAGCGAGGCCAGGTTCTCGACGGAGCCGGGCCGGCGCAGGAGGAGCCGCTCCTGCCCGTCGATCTGCGCGGTGAGGTTTGAGAGGGCGAGCGCACCGTCGGTGGTTCCGATGACGGCGGTGCGCCCGCCTTGCTGCGTTTGCTTCGCGCAAGCCAGCGCGCAGCCGACAAAGACTGCGACACAGGCTGCGCGCATGGCTAGTTCGCCGCGCCCAGGAAGGGGAAGCTGGTGGCGTTGGCGCCGCCTTCCGCATCCACACCGAAGCCGGTGGTGCCGGTGGTGGGGAGGCCGTCGGTGATGCCCGTCGGCGCGCCGATCACCAGCAGGGAGTACGTCTCCTTGATGGTGTCCTCGACGGGAGTGCGCCCGCCGCAGTCGCCGTTGTTGGTGGTGAGGTTGACGGCGTCGGCCTCGGCGGCGAGATAGAGGCCGCACTTGGTCTTGTCGGTGCGCACGTAGAGCTGATCGTCGGCGAGCACGCCGGCCAGCGCCGCGTAGCGGGTGGCGGAGGCATTGGCGGCGGCGGCCAGCTGGTTGCCGCAGTTCCCGTCGATGCCGTCGAAGATGGCCAGGTGGGTCTGGATCTCGCCCTTGAAGGCGGCGCTCCAGCCGGCCGGATCCTTCATGGCGTTGTATTCGTCCTTGGACTGGTCGGTGGTCTTGCCCGACACCAGGCCAAAGGGGTTGGTGAGCGCGGTGTTGACCGCGGCGCGTCCCATGCGGTCCACCTGCGTGGCGCCCAGGGCGGGCTTGGAAGGATTGCTGCTTCCGCCACAGGCGGCGAGCAGCGCGACTGCGGCTCCGGTCAAGATTGTGCGGTTCATGTTTGGGTTCCTTTTCACGGCCGGTTGGTGCTGGCCCAGACCCCGACGACGGGCCCGCCCTTGTTGACGATGGAGAGATCGACCTGGAGCACGATGGCCAGCACGTTCAGGCCGGCGAAGTGATCGACTGCCGGCGAGGTGCCGTTGGTCGCGTGGGTCAGGTCCTTGACGATGACGCTGGCGATGGTGCCCGAGGTGCCCGGGTTGCCGAGGTTGTAGCAGCCGGCCGCGTCGGGAGTGGGGAGCCCGTTCGCGGCCGCGGTGGCCTTGACGTCGGCGACGGCGTGCTTGAAGCCGTCGAGGTTGAAGAAGAACGGGTCGTCGCGCAGGCCGGCGAAGACGCGCAGCTTGCCGTCGCCGCTGACGAGGCCGTTGGCGGTGTTGGCGTCGCCGTTGACGTACTCGCTGCCCGCCCAGCAGCTTACTTTCTGCGCGGCGTCGAAGGTGCAGATGATGTCTTCGGAGGCCCCGGCGGCGGCGCCGAACGAGGCGCGGCTGGAGGTGTGGAAGACGTACTGCACGGTGTTGGAGAACTTCGAGGCCGTGGTCGCGGCCGGGAAGACGTCCATGACGAGGTTGAGCGACTTTCCGTCGGCAGAGGTCCAGGCGAAGAGGTCGGTGATGTCGGCGGTGGGGTCGGCGGACGCGGCGGGCCCGTCGGTGTGGTCGGCTGCCAGCGCGATGGGCGCGGTCAGCAGCAGGAGCAAGGCGGGAAATGTTCGCTTCATACGGGTGAAACCTCCGTGCGAGAGAAAACG
>JANXXR010000646.1 GCA_025350525.1 Deltaproteobacteria bacterium | reverse complement strand
GTCTTCCGCACCACCCCGCAGGGCTTCGACTGGCGGCTGGAGGTGCAGCAGGACAAGGAGTGGTCCCCGGTGGTCGAAGAGAGCTGCCAGCGCGAGTGATCACGACGACGTTCTGTCAGCCTTGAGCAGCGTCTTGAGCTTCTGCACCGCGTGGTGGAAGTTGACCTTGGCGTTGACCTCGGTGATGCCGAGCGTCTGCGCGATCTCGGCGAAGGGCAGGTCGCCGTCGATGCGCAGGAGCAGCACCTCGCGCTGCCGCCTGGGCAAGAGCGCCACCGCCGCGCGCAAAGTCTCCTGCTCCTCGCGCTGCTCCAGCCGCTGGTGGGCCTCGGGCGCCACGGGCTCGGGCTCGGCTTCCGAAGCGCCCACGCTGCGGTCGAAGCGCGAGACGTCGCGGACGTGGTTCTTGGCCAGGTTCACCACGATGCGGAAGAGCCACGACTTGAAGGAGCCGCCCCGCCAGCCTTCGGCGCGCTCGCTGGCGTTGATGAAGGCGCGCTGGGCCAGATCCTCGGCGTCGTCCTCGTCGCGGGCGAAGCGGCGGGCAATGGCCAGCACCGGCCGCTGGTAGCGGCGCACCAGCGCCTCGAAGGCCTTGACGTCCCCCGCCCGGAAAGCCTCGAGCAGCTCGGCGTCAGCTAGCAATTCCACGGAGGGGAGCCTTAGCGATTGACGGAGTAAAAAGCGAGGACTAGATCGCCCGCCCATGCTCGATCTGAAGTGGGTGGCGGCGAATCTTCCCGAAGTGCGCAACCGGCTCGCTTCCCGCGGCGAGGGAGCGGCGCAGGCGCTCGCGCCCATCGAGGCGCTGGCCCAGGAGCGCAAGCAGCTGATCCTGGCCGGCGAGACCCAGCGGGCCGAGCAGAAGAAGGCCTCCGAGCAGATGCGCACGCTCAAGGGCGAGGAGCAGGCGCAGCTGCGGGCGCGGCTGAAGACCTTGAGCGACGAGGTGAAGGAGAAGGACGTCCGGCTCAAGGAGGTGGAGCTGAAGATCGAAGAGGCGCTGCTCAACGTCCCGAACCTTCCGCACGCAAGCGTGCCGGTGGGAAAGTCGGAGCACGACAACAAGGTGGTGCGCGAGTGGGGCGCAAAGCCCTCGATCAGCGCGCCCAGGGAGCACGTCGAGCTGGGCGAGAAGCTGGGCCTGCTCGACTTCGAGCGCGCCGCCAAGGTCTCGGGCGCGCGCTTCGTCTTCATGAAGGGCGCGCTGGCGCGGCTCGAGCTGGCGGTGGTGAGCTTCTTCCTCGACAACGCGCGGGAGCGCGGCTACCTGGAATTGCTGCCGCCCTACCTGGTCAACGCCGACTCGATGCGCGGCACCGGTCAGCTGCCCAAATTCGAGGAGGATCTCTTCAAGACCACCGCCGGCTACTACCTGATCCCCACGGCGGAAGTGCCGGTGACCAACTACCACCGCGACGAGATCCTCGAGGCGCTGCCCCTCAAGTACGCCGCCTTCTCGCCCTGCTTCCGCAGCGAGGCGGGCAGCTACGGCAAGGACACCAAGGGCATCATCCGCCAGCACCAGTTCCACAAGGTCGAGCTGGTGCGCTTCGAGAAGCCCGAGAACGCGCAGGCCGCGCTGGAAGAGCTGGTGGCCGACGCGCAGGCGCCGCTGCAGAAGCTGGGGCTGCACCACCGGGTGGTGCTGCTCTGCTCGGGCGACATGGGGTTCTCCGCGGAGAAGACCTACGACCTCGAGGTGTGGCTGCCGGGGCAGAACGCCTTTCGCGAAATCTCCTCCTGCTCCGCCTTCGGCGAGTTCCAGGCGCGGCGGGCGCAGATCCGCTTCCGCCCCGCGCCGGGCGGGAAGCCGCGCAACGTCGCCACCCTCAACGGCAGCGGGCTGGCGGTGGGGCGCACGGTGGTCGCGCTGATGGAGAACGGCCAGCAGCCGGACGGCACCATCGTGCTGCCCGAAGCCATCCGTCCGTACCTGGGTGGGCTCGAGCGCCTGACACTCTTGAGGCGAACGGCATGAATGGCCGCGTCGAGCGGGAGCAGCGCGCCTACGACGAGGGCGAGGTCTTCCAGCAGTCGCTCAAGCTGCAGACGCGCTTCCGCCACGTCTTCTTCTGCCCGAACACGCGGTGGCTCCTGGGCTACGTGGACGAGATCATCGCCCGCAAGGCGCCGGGCGGCGTGGTGCTCGACTATGGCTGCTTCACCGGCGACCTCCATGAGCAGCTCGCGCCCTATCAACCCGCGCGTATCGTCGGCATTGATATTTCCAATCAGGGGATCGAGACGGCGCGGGCGCGCTTTCCCGCCGGCGAATATGCGGTGATGGACGCGCACCGGACTTCGTTTCCGGACGCGACCTTCGATCTGGTGGTGGGGCGCAGCATCCTGCACCACCTCGATTGGGAGGTGGCCATCCGCGAGGTGGCGCGCATCTTGAAACCGGGAGGAATGGCCGTCTTCACCGAGCCGCTGGGAGGAAATCCGGCGGCGAAGTGGATCCGCAGGCTGACGCCCAAGGCGCGGACGCGCGATGAGCGGCCCGTCGAGCGCGAGCAGATCCAGTTCGCCGACGGCGTCATCGGCAAGGGCCTGCACCGCTATGGCAACCTCTTCTCGGTGCCGCTGGGGATGGCCACCAGCCTCTTGCTGAAGTCGCCCGACAACCTGCTGCTGAAGGCGGCGGACCCGCTCGACCGGCTGATCGCGCGGACGCCGCTGAAGTACTGGATGCGGCAGGCGGTGCTGGCCTGGGAGAAGAGTTAGCTACGGCTCGCGTTCGAGATAGCGCACCGTCTTGTTGCGCCCCGGCAGGAAGGCCTGGCCAACCTCGCCGAAGCCGAGCGCGGCGTGGAAGGCGTCGGAGGCCGGGTTCGGCGGATCGAGGTTGACCTCGCAGCAGATCACCGGCAGGCCGCGCTGGCGGGCGACGGCAAACGCGTCGGTGTAGAGAGCGCGCGCGAGGCCCTGCTTGCGCGCCCGCGCCGCCACGCAGACGCGGTCCACGTAGAGAAAGCGCGGCCGGCGGGCCAGGAACCAGGCGTGGTTCGGGCCCTGCACCGGAGTGCCGTGGTCGAAGGCCAGCAGGAACGCCTCCGGATCGCCCTGCGCGCCAATGGCGGTGGCGTGCGCCGCCTGGGCGAGCAGCCGCGCGAGGCCGCTCTCGTCGGTCAGGCCGATCTCGCGCGCGTGGGCGTTGTTCATTAACAATATGGCAGGCAGATCGGCAGCGCAGATGGGCCGCACCTCGATGGGTTCACTGCGCCGCTGCGTCACGGGCGCGATCTACCAGACATCGGCGGTTGATATCGAACAGTGATCGCTGGCGCTGGCTGTCCTGCTGGCAGGCCCATTTCCAGATTCATTGGATGCGCGCTGCTATTTGTTTGCTGGTGCTGCTCGTCGCTTGCAGTGCCGGACGTCCCGCGGGCCCGCCTGGTGCGCCCGCGGCGACCAACGACGCTGGTTCGGAAACCGCGGCGCCCACTGGGCCTGCACCCGATGCCGGAGCCTCGCCGGATTCCGGAAGTCCGGGCGGCACCATCGACGTCGGCCCTCGCGCGGACGCAGGCCCTCACGGCGACGCCGGTCCCGTGGCCGACGCGGGCCCTCACGCGGACGCCGGTCCTGCCGGCGCCGGACCGGCGGCAGACGCAGGCGCGCCAGGAACCATTGCCGCCACCGCCTGTCCCGCGAGCCCGGCCCTCCTCTGGAGCCGCACCTTCTCCGACGAGGTGGACTTTCGCGGCGCGGCAGATGGCGCGGGCAACCTTTATTGGATCGAATACGATCCGCCGCCCACCTCGAGCAATCCGAACACGCAGGCCTTCCTGGTCAGCGCCGACAGGGATGGACGGAACCGCTATCGCCTTCCCGTCTCGCTTCCCGCCTCATTCGAAGGCGGGGTCTTCCTCCTCGCCGGGAACACCGTCGTCCTCTCGAGCGGGGCGGTGCTGGCCGGGTACGCTGCGGCCACCGGCGCCTTCTCCTGGCTGATCGATCTGCGCGCGACCTACCCCGACCGATCTGCGGTGCTGGCGGGCATCGCCGATCTGGGCAACGGCGAATTGGCCTTCGCCGTGGGGGATTTCAACGTCGCCAGCGGCCTCTACCTGGCCGACGCAACCACCGGGTCGATCCTCTCGTCCCGCGTCGCCACCTCCGACGTCGGATACCGGGTGCTCGGCTCCAACGGGGCGGGCTCAGCGGTGGTGACTGCAAATCCCTCCAGCTCTTACTCGGAGCAGCTGGGCTACCACACCGCGGTGGACGTCCTGGCCATCGACAGCTCGGGCCAGACGGTCTGGAGCCATCGCATCGCCGACGGAGGGAACCAGCTGCTCGGCTGGTTCCCCGGCGCGCCCTGGCTGGCCATCGGCGCCGCACGGAGCCTGTCGCCCGCGGGCGATTACCTGGCCGCTCCCGGATCTTGGTTCAACGTCGTCGAGGGAAGCGCCCTCCAGTTCGCGCTGTCGTTCGGATCGACCGCGGCGACGCCGGTCGCGGTCAACGTCATCCGCAACGGCGCGGTGATCGCGTCCGGCCCCATCGCCGGCACCAACACCTATGACGGGGTCGCGTCCTGGCCGTTTCTCGCAGGGGCGTCGGGCGACCATCTCGTCCTGCTCTCGCAAAACTGGCACGCGAGCCCGGGGCTGTGCCATCCATCCCGGGCGGGGACGGCGGCGCTCTCGCGCTTCGACGCCAGCGCTTCGTACCAATGCCCGCTCACCTTCGCGGGAGAGTCGGGCATCGAGGGCGCCGCGCTCTTGCCGGACCGCCTCGTGCTCGGCCGGCGCACCTACCTCACCGACGCCTGCACCCAGGAGCTGCAGCCGGTCACCATCGAGGCGTATGCGCTTCCGGGCGAAGCGCTGGCGCCGTCGGGCTGGGTGCAGCCCGGAGGCAATCCCGGACTGGGCAGCCGGCCCCGGTAGCGCTCACGGCGCGCTGGCGGGCGGCCTGCGGTTCTGCGTGCCCTGCTCGTAGGAGTAGGCGAGCTTGAAGAGCGTGGGCTCGGCGAAGTTGCGGCCCAAAAATTCCACGCCGATGGGCACGCCGCCCGAGGAGAAACC
The DNA here is from genome assembly GCA_025350525.1 of Deltaproteobacteria bacterium. Classification (GTDB taxonomy): domain Bacteria; phylum Myxococcota; class Myxococcia; order Myxococcales; family 40CM-4-68-19; genus 40CM-4-68-19. Next base: position 2,595 of record JANXXR010000646.1, on the reverse strand, counting down.
GGCCGGCACCACGATGGCGGGAAAGCCGGTCATCGAGGCGAGAAAGCCGTTGCGATCTGTCTGCGATTCGCCGATGGGCACCACCAGCCGCTTCTGGTGCGGATAGACGATGGCGTCGAGCTTGTTGTCGTCGAGCAGGGCCTGCAGCTGGTGAACCAGCTCGGCCTTGCGCGGGCCGATGCGCTCCCGGTACTCGGGATCCTGCTCCGGATGATCGAAGGGCTGCGCGGCGATGAGCCCCTTCTCCAGCGACTTGTCGAACTTGCCCGAGGCCACCCAGGCGTCGAAGGAGTGGATGGCGGGCGCGCCGGGGCCCAGCTCGCGCAGCCAGGCGTCGATCTGCGTCTTCGATTCCCACTTCTGCACGTCGAGCGAGGCGATCAGCTTGTCGACATCGAGCGGCAGAGGTAGCTCCACCGGCTCGGCGCCCAGCTCCTTCATGCGGGCGATCGCGGCCGCGACCACCTGGTTGACCTCGGCGTGCTCCGGCTTCTGACCGAAGAAGCTGCGCAGGACGCCGATGCGCGCGCCCCGCAGGCCATTCTTGTCGAGGGACACGCCATAGCGGGGCAGCTCCCTGCCGCGCAGCGCTTCGGTGGTGTCGTCCCGCGGGTCGTAGCCCTGGATGATCTCGAGCACCGCCGCGGCGTCGGACACGGTGCGGGTGATGGGCCCGGCCGCATCCTGCGTCAGCGCGGCGGGGATGATCCCGCTGCGGCTGACCAGCCCGCGCGTGGGGCGCAGGCCCACCAGATCGCAGGCGGAGGCGGGAGAGCGGATGGAGTTGACGGTGTCGCTGCCCAGTCCCACCGAAGAAAGATTTGCCGCCACCGCCGCCGCGGGACCCCCGCTCGATCCGCCCGGCGTGCGCTTCAGGTCATAGGGGTTGAGGGTCTGTCCGCCGAGCGAGCTGACGGTGGTGCCGGCGCGCGCCAGCTCGTGCAGGTTGCCCTTGCCGAGGATAACGGCGCCCGCGTCGCGCAGCTTTCCGACGATGAAGGCGTCCGCCTGCGGCTGCGCTCCGGCGAAGGCGGTCGAGCCGCCGGTGGTGGGCAGGTCCCGGGTGTTCATGTTGTCTTTGAGGACGACCGGAATGCCATGGAGCGGGCTGCGCGGGCCCTTGGCGGCGCGCTCGCGGTCGAGGGCGTCGGCCTCCTCGAGCGCGCGCGGGTTGACGAGGATGAAGGCGTTGAGCTTCGGCCCCGCCTTGTCGTAGCGGGCGATGCGGTCGAGGTAATGCTGCGTCAGCGCGCGCGAGGTGAGCGAGCCCGCCGCCAGCGCCGACTGAAGCTGGAGGACGGTGGCCTCCTCGATCTGGACCGGCTTCCCGCCGCCGGAGCTTTCACCCTTCGGGGCCGCGTGGCTGCAGGCGCCCAGGGCGACCACGGCGGCAGCGAAGCAGGCGAACGGAACCAGGGCGAGGGCACAGGGACTGGACATGGCTCGCCTGTCTCGCATGACGATAGGGCTGTCAAGCCCGCGTGGCCTCTTCGTCGACGCAGGCGTCCTGCATCGGTTGACGGCAGTTCCGGCCTCTGGCGAGGTATTGCACCAAAGGGAGTTCTCCAATGAAACAACAGCGCGCATGGTTGGCACTCTTCCTCGGATTCATTGCCTGCGGCGGCTCCGCGCCACCGCTCAAGCTCGCGCTCAAGGGCCAGCTCCAGAGCACGGCCGGCGCCAAGGCCGACCAGCCGCTGCTCCTCGCCATGGGCTGGTATCCGTCGTTCGCCGGCACCGCGCCCGGAGCGCCCGCCGCCGCCGTGCTCACGCAGGACAACCTCTCCTTCTCCGGCAACTTCCCCGTCGACTTCACCTTCGCGTTTTCCGGCCCGCCGCCGGCCGCGGCGCTCTTCGACCTGTCGAAGACCGGAGGCAAGGGGCACCTCGCCTACGGCGTGCTCATTGCCTTTCGCGATCTCAACGGAAACAAATCGCTGGATTCCATCTCCGCAAGCGGCGCCAAGGTCGACGACATCGCCGGCATCTCCGTCCCCGATCCTTCCTTGCCTCCGCCGGAGCACAGCTTCTTCGTCCTCTACCTGGACGGCGCGGTGGCGCCCGACGACGTCTACGCGGCCCAGCCTCTCCAGCAGGGATACAACCTGATGGAAATCCATTACGACTTCGGCGTCGAGCCGGTTCCGATCGACACCAGCATTACCATTCCTATTGCCAATGACGCGGCGGTCAACCTCTATGCCTGCCCGAGCGCCTTCCAGACGCCCGGCTTCTTCCAGCGCGCGTGCGGAATCGACCCCTATGCGGGCAAGGCCATCCTGCAGGGCAACGTCTTCTCGCTTCCGGCTGCTGCGCAGGCGCAGTTCTTCGTCAACGACGCCGACGGCCCCGTCACCAACGCCACCCTCACGCTCGACGGCGCGCCGGTGGCTCGCGATGCGGCCGGGCAGGATTACCCCTTCACGGCCCACACCCCGATGACCGGCAGCCACACGTTGTCGATCGCGGTGCCGGGCTTTCCCGTCGAGACGCTTCCTTTCACCCTTCCGGACCCCGTGCTGCTGCAGGCGCCCGCCAATGGGCAGCAGTTCACTTCGGGCGCGCCGGTCTCAATCTCCTGGGCCGGCGTTTTGG
>JANXXR010000636.1 GCA_025350525.1 Deltaproteobacteria bacterium | reverse complement strand
GCTCTCGCTGCGCGAGGGCGGCGAGTTCTACCTGCTCACCACCGTCGCGAACGGGCAGATCTACGCGGACCACCTGCGCCGCATCGCCGCCGAGGGCGTGGCGACTGACGGCGATCTCGCTCGCTGCGAGGCGCTCGCGCGCTGGCTGGTACGCCTGCACGCGCGGCGCATCGACGAGCCCGCCGGCTACCTGCGTGCGGTGCGCGACCTGCTCGGCCACGGTGAGGGCATCTTCGGCATGGTGGACGGGTATGGCCCGGACGTGCCCGCCGCGCCTCCCGCGCGGCTGCGCGCCATCGAGGAGCGCTGCCTCGACTTCCGCTGGCGGCTGCGCGGACGAGAGGCGCGGCTCGCCCGCACGCACGGCGACTTCCACCCGTTCAACGTGGTCTTCGAGCACGGCGAAGGCACCCGCTTCACGCTGCTCGACGCGAGCCGCGGCTGCAGGGGAGATCCCGCCGACGACGTGACCGGCATGGCGGTGAACTTTGTCTTCTTCGCCATCGACCGGCGTGGCGCGTGGAAGGGCGGGCTGGGGCGGCTTTGGCGGCGCTTCTGGGACGTGTACCTGGCGGAGAGCGGCGACCGCGCGCTCCTCGAGGTGGCGGCGCCTTGGCTCGCGTGGCGCTGCCTCGTCGTCGCGAGTCCGCGATTCTATCCCAACCTTCCCGCCGAGGCGCGCGACGCCATTCTCGGGCTCGCCGAGCGGGCGCTTCTTGTGCCGCGCTTCGACCCCTCGTGCGCGGAAGAGCTGTTCCGATGAGCGGCGCCGTGGTGTGGCTGACGGGCCTGCCGTCCTCGGGCAAGTCGACCTTCGCCGGGCGTCTCGTTGCACGGCTGCGCGCAGTGGGCCGCCCAGCGGTGGTGCTCGACGGCGACGAGGTCCGCGACGCGCTCGTGCCGAGGCCGGGCTACACGCCCGAGGAGCGCGACTCCTTCTACGCGACGCTGGCGCGACTGGCGGCGTTGCTCGCGCGGCAGGAGCTCGTCGTGCTGGTGGCGGCCACTGGACACCGTCGCACCTATCGCGACCAGGCGCGCGCGCTTTCGCCGCGCTTCCTCGAGGTGTTCCTCGACGTGCCCGCCGAAGAGTGCCGCAGGCGCGACAAAAAAGGCCTCTATGCGCAGGCCGTGAGAGAAACGATCCCCAACCTGCCGGGAGCGGGCGCGGAGTTCGAGCCGCCAAAGGCGCCCGAGGTGGTCGCGCGCGGAGGCGAGGATGCCGGCGCGCTCGACGAGATCCTCTCGCGCCTCGACTTGGCGCCCACGGGTCCGCGGTAGCGCTGCAGCGGGGCAGGAGGCGCCGATGTCCGCCTATGGCGCTGCAGTCGAGTCGTGCAGTTGGCAATCCCGCGGCCGATGAGACCCTCGGGCCGGCAGGCGCCGTGACTTCGCAGGGGAAGCGCTCCTGCACCTGCCGCGGGCGGCGCAAGCTGTGCGCGCAGGAGCGAAACTGTGCGCAAGGCCGCAAATGCTGCGGCCCCCAGCTTGCTGCGCTCCGGTGTCGCGTGCGGGCACGCTTCGTGAAGCCCTCTTAAGTGAGCGCGCGAAACCCGCGCAGGAGGCGACCGTGGGAACCCGCATCTACTCGTTCGGCGACGGGATGGCGGATGGCGGCCGGGGCCTCAAGGATCTGATCGGAGGCAAGGGCTCAGGCCTTGCGGAGATGGCTCGGCTAGGCCTGCCCGTGCCTCCCGGCTTCACCCTCACCACGGAGGTGTGCAACGAGTTCAACAGGGCGGGCGGCAAGCTGCCTCCCGACCTGAATGACGAGCTGCGCCCTGCGCTCCGCCTGATCGAGGCGCGCGCGGGCGCGCGGCTGGGCGACCCCGACGCGCCCCTCCTGCTCTCGGTGCGCTCGGGCGCGCGCGTCTCGATGCCGGGGATGATGGACACCGTCCTCAACCTCGGTCTCGACGAGAACGTGGTGCGCAGCCTCGCGCGCTCGCCGGGCAGCGCGCGCTTCGCCTGGGATGCGTACCGCCGCTTCTGCGCGATGTTCGGCGAGGTGGTGCTGGGCGTGCCTGGCAATGACTTCGAGGAGCTGTTGCAGCGCCGCCGGCAGCTCAACAGGGCGAAGAGCGACGCCGAACTCGGCGCAGCCGACCTCGAGGCGCTCGCCGGCGAGTTCAAGCAGGCCATCCACGCGCGCACCGGACGCGAGGTCCCCTCCGACCCGTACGAGCAGCTTGCGCGCGCGATCGAGGCCGTCTTCCGCTCGTGGAACAACCCGCGCGCGGTCGCCTATCGCAAGCTCAACGGCATTCCGGAGACGTGGGGCACGGCCGTCACCGTGCAGGCGATGGTGTTCGGCAACCTCGACGAGGACTCCGGCACCGGCGTCGTCTTCAGCCGCGACCCGGCCACCGGCGAGGACGTGGTCTACGGCGAGTACCTCCCCAACGCGCAGGGCGAGGACGTCGTGGCGGGCGTACGCACGCCGTTGCCGATCGAGCAGATGCGCACGCGCTTCCCGGACGCCGACCGCGACCTGCGCCTGATCTGCAAGAAGCTCGAGCACCACTTTCGCGACATGCAGGACATTGAGTTCACCGTGCAGCGGCGCAAGCTCTTCATCCTGCAGTGCCGCAGCGGAAAGCGCACGGGGTTCGCGGCGGTGCGCATCGCCGTCGAGATGGCCGAGGAGGGCCTGATCAGCCAGCACGAAGCGCTCGCGCGCGTCGAACCCGATGCGCTCGGGCACCTGCTCCGGCCGGTGTTCGATCCGGCGGCGGAGGCGGAGGCGCACCACTCGGGCCGGCTGCTCGGGCGCGGCTTGCCGGCCGGGCCGGGTGCGGCCACCGGCAAGCTCGTGCTCGACCCGCGCCGTGCCGAGCAGATGCGCGCCCGCGGCGAGAAGGTCATCCTCGCGCGGCGCGAGACCTCCCCCGAAGACATCCGCGGCATGAGCGCAGCCGAGGGGCTCCTCACCTCCTGGGGCGGCATGACCTCGCACGCGGCACTGGTCTCGCGACAGATGGGCAAGGTGGCGGTGGTCGGCTGCGGCGCGCTGCGGATCGACGATGCGGCCGCCACCGCGACTTTCAATCAGGCCGGCCAGTCACGCACGCTGCGCGAAGGCGACTGGATCTCGCTCGACGGCTTCAAGGGCGAGGTGCTCGAGGGCCGCATCGAGACGCGGCCTTCGGAAGTGACCGAGGTGCTGGTGACGAAGACGCGCAAGCTCGAGTCGTCGACGACCACCCGCAACTTCGTCAAGCTGCTCGCCTGGGCGGACTCGGTGCGCCACCTCGGCGTGCTCGCCAACGCCGACCTGCCCGAGCAGGCGGAGCTGGCGGTAGCGCTCGGCGCCGAGGGAATCGGGCTCTGCCGTACCGAGCACATGTTCTTCGGGCCGGGCAAGATCGAGCCTGTGCGCGAGATGATCCTCGCCACCCACGCCGGAGAGCGCCGCAGGGCGCTGGAGCGGCTGCTCCCCCTGCAGCGCGACGACTTCGCCGCGCTCTTCCGCGCGATGGGCGGCCGGCCGTGCACGATCCGCACGCTCGATCCGCCGCTGAACGAATTCCTTCCCCGCGACGATCAGGGCATCGCGGAGCTGGCCAGCAAGGTGGGGCTGAGCGGGGAGGAGCTGCGCAAGCGCGTGGCTGCGCTCTCCGAGAGCAACCCGATGATGGGCATGCGCGGCTGCCGCCTCGGCATCACCTATCCCGAGATCACCGGCATGCAGGTGCGCGCGCTCTTCGAAGCGGCCTGCGCGGTGGAGGCGGAAGGCGTGCGGGTGCAGCCTTCGATCATGATCCCGCTCGTGGGCGCGCGGCGCGAGCTTGCCGATCAGGTTGCGGTGGTGCGCGCCACGGCGCGAAGGTGTTCACCGAGAAGGGCCACAAGATCGCGTTCAAGGTCGGCACCATGATTGAGGTGCCGCGTGCCGCGCTGGTCGCGGAGCAGCTCGCGAAGGAAGCGGAGTTCTTCTCCTTCGGCACCAATGACCTCACGCAGATGACGTTTGGCCTCTCGCGCGACGACGTGGGGCCGGTGCTGCAGACGTATCTCGAGAAGGACATCTACCCGGCCGACCCGTTCGTCTCGCTCGACCGCGAGGGCGTCGGCGCGCTGATACGGCTGGGCGTGCAGGGCGGGCGCGCGGGGCGGCCCGGGCTCGAGATCGGCCTCTGCGGCGAGCACGGCGGCGACCCCGGCTCCGTGGAATTCTGCCACCAGCTCAAGCTCGACTACGTCTCCTGCTCGCCGCTGCGCGTGCCGGTGGCGCGGCTGGCGGCGGCGCGGGCGGCGCTGGTGCATGGATGAGATACCGTGGCCGCTGGCGGGCGGGGGTTGAGCGGCGCCGCGCAGAACGGCGGCATCAGGCGCGAATCACGGCCGCGCCGTCGACCTGGCCGCGCTCGAGGCGGACGAGCGCGTCGTTGGCGCTGGCGAGCGGCACCAGGTCGACAGCAGTGCGCACCGGGATCTGCGCTGCGAGCGCGAGGAACTCGCGGGCGTCGGCGCGCGTGTAATTGGCGACGCTGACGAGGTTGCGCTCCAGCCAGAGCAGGTCGTACGAAAACGCAGGCACCTGATCGAGGTGGATGGCGTTGATTGCGACGGTGCCGCCGCGAGCGGTCGGGCGCAGGGCGGCGACGGCCACCGCGCCATTCGGGGCGAAGGTGATGGCGGCGTCGAGCGGTACGGGCGTCGTCTCGTCGTAGCCAAAGGCCCCGGCGGCTCCGAGCGCACGGGCGCGGGCGCGCTCCTTCTCCGAGCGCGTGAAGACGAAGACGGTGCAGCCCCAGTGTCCCGCGATCTGGATGGTCAGCACAGCGCGGAGGCGCCGAAGCCGAAGAGGCCGAGCGTCCCGCCGGGCTGGATGCGGCAGCGCTTGAGCGAGCGGTACCCGATCACCCCGCCGCAGAGCAACGGCGCCGCCGCGAGATCGTCGAACCCTCGGGCAGCGCGAAGGCGAAGTCGGCGCGCACCAGCGCGTGCGTGGCGAAGCCGCCGTCGCAGTCCCAGCCCGTGAAGCGCGCGGTCAGGCAAAGGTTCTCGCGGCCGGCGCGGCACAGCGCGCAGAAGCCGCACGTGCTGGCGAGCCAGCCCACGCCCGCGCGATGCCTCGCGCTTTAACCGCGCACGCCCGCGCCCACGCCCTCGACGCGCCCGACGATCTGGTGGCCCGGCACGACGGGCAACTGGTGCGCCTGCAGATCGCCGCTGCAAAGCTGAAGATCGGTGCGGCACAAGCCGCAGGCGGTGACTCTCAGGAGCAATTCGCCCTCGCCGGGCGCGGGGTCGGGCCTGGTCTCGAAGGCGAGTGGCGCGGCGGCGGCGGGCGCAGGGCGCGACAGGACCATGCAATCCATTGCGTCACAGGCCGAAGGGATAGGTATCCGGGAGCCCTTCGAGCTCCTTCGTCTCGAATGGCGTGACTGCTCTAGAACGCATCTCATAACTTTTTCCAGAGCAAGCGGGCGCAGGCGAGCCGCAGGAGGCCGAGGAAGTTCTCGGCCTTTGTCTCGTAGCGAGTGACCAGACGCCGGCAGCGCATCAGCCAGGCGAAGAGCCGCTCGATGAGCCAGCGGCGTTTGTAGCGGC
>JANXXR010000601.1 GCA_025350525.1 Deltaproteobacteria bacterium | reverse complement strand
CCGGGAGCGGCCAGCCGCGCCCTCAAATGGTCGGGGTGGGGCCCTTGAGCTCGGCGAAGACGGCTTCTTGCACGCCCCGGCGATGCTCCTTGCCGGGCTCGAAATGGTAGCGCGGGCCGACGAACTTCACGCCCGCCGCGCCGTGGTCGCGGACGTCCTCGATCTTGACCGCCACCAGCGCGCAGGGAAACGGCGCCGAGGCCAGCGTCTCCTTCTCGACGACCGCGGTGCCGCGCAGGCCGTAACAGAGGTCGTCGCCCAGCACCTCGACGGCCACCTTGGGGTTGGCGCGCAGGTTCCGCATCGCCCGGCCGCGGTTGTCCACCGCGATGGTCAGCGTCTGCGGATTGCGGGCCACCACCCAGGTCATGAGGGTGGTCTGCGGCGCGCCCTGCTCGTCCACGGTGGCCACCACGCAGGTCTGCCCGCCGAGGAGGAACTGCACCAGGTGCGGCGGCATCTGCGAAGGCGGCGCGTCGGGCATGGCTTTACGGGCAGGCGGCGATGCCGCTGGCGCGCAGCCGGGCGCGAAAGACGGCGCAGGCCTGATCGCGCTCGGCGGCTACCAACTGGTCGGCCACCAGGGAGAGGACGGCAGCGGGCCCGGCGCTTGCGGCCCCCAGCGCGCGGGTGGCGGCCAGCGCGGCGCGGGCGGCGGAGATGGGGTCGCCGCTGGCGTCGGCCCAGGCCCAGAGCGCGCCGGCGAGGACGGCCGAGGGCGGAGCGGCGGCGGGCAGCGGGCGGGAGAGATCGAGGGCGCCGACCGGATCGCCGCCCGGCTCCGAAGCAGCGAGGTATCCGGGGTCGGCAGCGGCGGCGGCGCCGAGGAAGAGCGCGATCCCTTCCGCCTCCTCGGGATGCGCCTCGGCCACGGCGCGAAGCTGCCTTCGGGCCATCTCACGGGCGACGGCGCCGGGGTTCAGCGCGGCGGGGACGCGGGCGCCGCGCGGGCCTTCGCCGAGGGTGAAGGCATCGGCGGCGGCGAGGTAGCGCAGACCGGGCGGCGCGGATTCGTCGGCGAGCACCGGCGCGGGCAAGAGCGCCTCGGCGCCGGCCGAGAGGAGGAACTGCCGCGCCCGCTCCAGCGCGGCGTACTGGCTGAGCAGCGAGACGCAGGGCACGGTGCGCGCCACCAACGAGCCCGACACCTTGCGGCGCACCTGGCAGTCGGCAGGAGCGCCGCCCACCACCCGCCCGCCATCGATGGAGGCGCCCACGAGCACCATGCCCGCCGGCCCGCGCACGGCGGTCAAGTCGGCGCCGCTCAGGTCGGCCTCCTGCGCGGCCAGCTCGCCCGAGAGCCTGTCCACGCCCAGGACCGAGACGCGGTCGGTCGTGCCGGCGGCTCCGCAGGCGGCGGCGAGGAGGAGCAGTGGCAGCGCAAAACGCATGAAAGACCTTTCTACCTCAACCCGCGGCCATGGCGAACCTTCCAGCGGGTAGAATGTCGGCGATGCGTCTCTCGGTGGCCACCAAGGTCTTCCTCGGCTTCGTCGCCGTGCTCGCCTGTGGCGCGGCCGTCTCGGGCTACGGCATCGTGCGGCTGCAGCGCATCGGACGCGGGCTCTCGCTGCTCTCCCGCCCGTACATGCCGCTCACCCGCGCCGTTTCGACGCTGGAGGCGTTCCAGAAGGAGCGCGAGCGCTCGACCGACCGCCTGCTCGAGGAGCCGGACGCAAAGGCGCGCTCGAACCTGATCGCCCTCGACCGCACCTATTTCGCGCGGGTGGTCGGCGAGCGACTGGCCTTCGCGCAGCAGCTGGTGGCCTCGGCGCAGCAGACCACCGCCGAGCGGGACGCCCTCGACCGCATCGGCGCGCGGCTCGGGGCGGTGGCCGCCCGTATCGCCGACGAGGAGAAGGCGGCGGCGGTGCTGACCGCGCAGCTGGAAAAAGTGCAGCGGGCTCCGTCGGAGGACCCGGCGCTGTCGGATCCGATCGCGCGGCTCAAGACCGCCGAGCGCCGCGTCGATCACGAGCTGAAGACTCTGGGCCAGGTGCTGCAGGACCAGATGAACAACGGCGTCGAGGAGGCGGAGCGGCAGGAGCGCGCGGCGCGGTGGGCGCTGGTCGGCCTCTCGGCGCTGGCCCTGGGCGTGGGGCTGCTCATGCTCTGGCTCTCGCAGCGGGCGCTGCGGCCCATCCGGACCCTCACCGAAGCGGCGCAGCGCCTCGGCCGCGGCAGCCCCGAGTCGGTGGCGGTGCCCGAGCACGGCGGCGACGAGCTGGCGCTCCTGGCGCGGGAGTTCAACGCCATGGCGCAGCGGCTGGCAGCCCGCGAGCGCGAATTGCGCGCGCAGGGCGAGGCGCTGCTCCGCTCCGAGCGGCTGGCGGCCATCGGGCGCATCACCGCGCAGATCACCCACGAGATCCGCAATCCCCTCTCCAGCATCTCGCTCAACGCCGAGGAGCTGGGCGAGCGCGCGCCCGCCGCCCGCGAGCTGTGCGACGCCATCGTGCGCGAGGTGGACCGGCTGGCGGCCATCACCGAGGAGTATCTGCGCTTCGCCCGCCTGCCCAAACCGCAGATGCAGCGCGCCGACCTGAACGAGGTGGTGCGCGAGCTGCTTGAGTTCGTGCGGCCGGAGCTGCAGGCGGCGGGCGTCGCGGTGGAGCAGCGCCTCTCGCCGGAATTGCCGCGGGCCATGGCCGACGTGGCCCAGCTCCGCCAGCTCCTGCTCAACCTGGTGCGCAACGCCCGCGAGGCGATGCCGTCGGGCGGCGCGCTGCTGGTCGCAACCCGCGGCGACCAAGGCTGGCTCGCCATCGAGGTGCGCGACTCCGGGCCCGGCATCGAGGCGTCGCGGCTGGCGCGCATCTTCGACCCCTTCTTCACCACCAAGGAGCGCGGCACCGGCCTGGGCCTCTCCATGGCGCAGGAGATCGCCCAGGAGCACGGCGGCCGGCTCACCTGCGAGAGCCGGCCCGGCGCCGGCACGCTCTTCACCCTGCACCTGCCTGCGCTCGCCGAGAGCCTCCCGCTACAAGCGATTGCACAGGCCTGAGGGAGCCTCTATCCTCCGCCGCCCTCATGACCGCCCCCGTCCACAAGAGCGTGCTGGAAAACGGCCTTCGCGTCGTCACCGTCGAGCTGCCCCACCTGCACAGCGGGATGATCGCCGCCTACGTCCGCGCCGGCTCGCGCCACGAAGCGAGCGCGCAGAACGGCGTCTCCCACTTCCTCGAGCACCTCTTCTTCCGCGGCAGCAAGGGCTTCCCCGACGGACGCGGCATGAACGCGCTGGTCGAGG
>JANXXR010000582.1 GCA_025350525.1 Deltaproteobacteria bacterium | reverse complement strand
TGGTGGTGCCCAGAGCCGCTGCCGGCGCGGGGCTGGTGGCCGAGGTGAAGCGCGCCTTGTTGTCCCTCGACCCGCTCTTGCCGCTGGCCGAGGTGATCACTCTCGAGCAACTGGTGCGGCATTCTCAGGCGCAGGCGCGGTTCAGCTTGCTCCTGGTGGCCATCTTCGCGCTGGTCGCGCTCGCGCTCGCGGCGGTGGGGATCTACGGAGTGGTTTCCTTTTCGGTGTCGCAGCGGACGCGCGAGTTGGGCCTGCGCATGGCGATGGGGGCGCGCGCGCGAGACGTGGTCGGGCTCGTGGTCCGACAAGCGCTGGGTATCGCCGCGATGGCGCTGCCGCTCGGTCTGGGCGTCGCAGCCATCGCTTCCCGGCTTCTGCCGGCGATGCTCTTCGGCGTCGGACCGGCCGACCCGACCACCTACGCCGGCACCGCCGTGCTGGTGCTGGTAGTGTCTCTGGCGGCGAGTTGGGTGCCGGCGCGCCGCGCGGCGCGGATCGATCCCATGACCGCCTTACGTCACGAGTGAGCCCCCAAGACCGCTTGGGCCTTCATTCGGAGCGCAGGGCGATGGCTGGCTGTACCCGCATTTCTCTCCTCCGCGCCCGTCGCCCCAGGCGACGAAATGCGCGGAGCTGATTGGTGTTGACGTTCTATGGAAACCCTTCTCCACGATCTCCGCCTCGCGCTGCGCGCCCTGCGCCGCAATCCCGGATTCAGCGCTGCGGCCCTCTTGACGCTCGCGCTCGGGATCGGCGGGACGTGCGCAGCTTTCTCGGTGGTGAACGACATCTTCTTGCGCCCACTGCCGTTCGCGGACGAAGGCAAGCTCCTGCGCCTGCGCGATTCGACGCGCGCGGCCGATGGCGGGCTCTCGACCGTCAATACCAGCGGCGCGCATTTTCTCGAGATCGCCACGCAGTCACGCACGCTCGCCGGCCTCGCCGCCCAGGAGGCACGCAGCGGGACGTTGACGGGAGGCGAATTCCCCGAGCACATTGATGCGGCCCTGATCTCGCAGGGCGGACTGCAGCTCCTGGGCGTGCATCCGCAGCGCGGCCGCGACTTCACGGCTGACGAGGAGCGGCTGGGCGAGGACGCCGGCGTGGCGCTGATCAGCGCGCACCTCTGGAGAGGCCGATTCGGCGCCGACCCGGACGTGTTGCAGCGCAACCTCGAGCTCGACGGCCGACCGCTGCGCATCGTCGGCGTCCTTCCTCCCGGGTACCGCTTCCCCTACGACGCCGACCTCTGGCTGCCGCTGCGGGTGATGCCCACAGCGGGTGGGGACTACGCGGTCTTCGCGCGGCTCGCGCCCGGTGTCACTCTCGAGCAGGCGCGAGCTGAGCTGGCGGCGATTGCCGCCCGCATGCCGGCGCGCGATACGCGCACCTTGCCGGGCTACGGAATCTCCGCCGAGCCTCTGCGCAAGAGCCTGGTGCAGGACGAGGATCGCATCGCGGTGGCGCTCCTGATCGTGCTCGCCTTCTTTCTCTTGCTCGCCTGCGTGAACGTCGCCATGCTGCTCTTGGCGCGGTCGGCAGCGCGGCACAGGGAGTTCGCCATCCGCAGCGCGCTCGGCGCGGGGCCCTGGCGGCAGGCGCGGCAGCTCCTCACCGAGAGTGCGACGCTGGCGCTGCTCGGCGGCGGCCTCGGGCTCCTCGGGTCATGGTGGGCCGCACCATGGCTGACCCTGCTCGTGCCGCGCAATCTTTCGCTGCAGCTCGGGATGCAGGAGGCGCCGCTCGATCTGCGCGTGCCCGCATTCGCGCTCGGCCTCTCGCTGTTGACGGCGGTCGCGGCGGGCATGCTGCCTGCGCTGCAAGCCTCGCGGCCCGACCTGCAAGGCGTGCTCAAGGGTGCCGCTCCCGGAGCCGACCCGCTGCGCAGGCGCCGGCTGCTCGGCTGGTTCGTGTCGGGGCAGATCGCGCTCGGAGTCATCCTCCTTTGCGGGGCGGGCATGGTGATCGAGAACTTCCGCCTTCTGCAGGGCACCGCACTGGGCTTCGACGCTCGCAACCTCTACACCGCCGAGCTGGTCTTGCCCGAGCGCCGGTATACTGAGGGCAGCAATCGCGCCCGCTTGCTCGAAGATCTGATGGCGCGTCTCTCCGCGCTGCCCGGCATCGACGGCGCGGGAATCATCACCGCGAACCCGATCCGCGGCGCGACCTGGAGCATTCCCATCGCCATCGAAGGCCGCGACGACGACGCGCGCGCGAGCCAGAGCGTGAACCACCGCCTGATCGCGCCCGGTACGCTCGCAGCCATGGGCATCCCGCTCCTGCGCGGGCGCCACGGCGGTCGGCAAGACGTCCAAGGCGCGGCGCCGGTGGTGATCGTCAG
>JANXXR010000524.1 GCA_025350525.1 Deltaproteobacteria bacterium | reverse complement strand
AACCAGGCCCAGGTGCTTGGACGCGAAGGCCGCGGTGTCCTCGCGTCCGCGCGAGTCTGACATCGCGTGCGCCAGCGAGAAACGATCGTGCTCGTTTTGTTTGATGTGCCCGCCCGTCGCGAGCTCCTCCGAGCTCGGGAGCTCATCGCCGCTGGCCGTCGGCAGGGCGACATCGAGTCCGCCGTAGACCTCGAGCCCCCTTCGCAAATGCATTTCGTACTCCCCGCCGATGGCAAGGTTGCCGACGATGGCGCCGCCGCGCGTGGCTTCCGGAAAGAGCTGGCCAACACCGAGCGGCAACATCGCGCCGATGCGCAGGTTGCGGACGACCTCGTACGACAGGCCGAGGTTGAGCGACTGCGTCGCAAAGCGGGCGTTGCTCCGGGTGCGGCTCTCCTGGGTGATCAGCGGACCGACGACCCTCTGGTTGACGACCGGCGTGCCGCCGAAGCCGAAGACCGCGTCGGCCAAGACGTGCCAGCGGTCGTCCTCTTCCTTCGCCTCATGCATCGGCGCTTCTTCGGCGGGCCTGTCGGCCTGTGGCGGTGCCGATCCGGATGCCGATCCCGACGCTGATCCTGACGCATCGATCTGCGACGGGGGCGGCATCCAGTCCTTGTAGACCGGTACGGGTGTGATGGGCTGCGGCGCGCCCTGCGCAAACGCAGAGCAGGGAATGGAGAGAGCAACGACGGCAACCGACAGGCCGAGAACAACGCGCATGGTGATGTCTCGACGTGTATCAGCCGCCCGCGCCATGCTCAACGTCCAACGAGGCTCGTTCTGCGAAGGTGGCGCGCCTGGCGCTACTTTGCGAGCGGCAGCAGCTCGCGGACGCGCGCGTCGCGCAGGTAGAGCCCCGCCCAAACGAGGATACCGAGCACGATCGGCGCCACGAAGGGCTCGCCCACGCGCACGTGCGTGACGACGGCCCCACCGAGATACGCGGTCATCAAGATGGCGCCGAGCACGCGGGTCTTTGGGATCGCATAGATGACCGCAGCCGCGATCTCCACGATGCCGATTGGCGTCGCCGTGCTCTCCGGAAAGCCGAACTTCGACCACGCTTCCATGAACGCCGCAGCGTGCGACACCTTCATCGACGCGCTGAAGAACAGCATCAGCACGGGGAGCGCCGACAGGACGCGGCCCGTCCAGACCTTCCACGCCGCCTGGGGAGCGGTTGCCGTAGCGGAGGTAGCAATGGTCATTAGGTTCCTTGGATGTCGACTGGCCGCGCCAGGTTGCGCCTGCGCTGCAGGTTGAGATGCCCAAACCTCGATCGCAGAACGCCTACTTCCCTGCCGCCGCATCCACCAGGAGGAGAGGCACGACCTCGCTGCTGTCGGCGCCCGCAGTCGTCAGCAGCTTCTGGCCGCTCGGCGAGATGCTGCCACCCGGCGCGGGCGCCCCGCCCTCGCCAGCGCAGGATCCGCACCCTTGAGAGCCTGCGAGCAACGCCGCCGTGAGGAGAACCTCACGGAGCGGCATCGAGTCCGCCGTCCAGACCGCCGCCGCAGCTGATGACGATCGCGTCGAGGATGCCGCGGCAGGACGCGGTGTCCGTCGTCAGCTTGGGGCACGCGGGCGTGACCGCCGCGTTCAGGTCCTTGCAGGCCCCCTTGCGCGCCTTTGTCTTGCACGCAGTGACCGCCGCCGCGGTGGTGCAGTCCGCGAGGGGGCAGACGACGTTGAGACACGTGTCGGACTGGAATACCGCCTTGCCACACGCAGGAGTGTCGAGCTGGGCGAAACAGGAGCCCACCTCGTTCCGGAGGAAGTTCATGCCGTCCTCGACGAGCGGTCCCCAGTTGGTCGCGGTGCTCTTCGTGAACGCGCACGCCGCGCACGTCGCGCCCAGCGAGTCTTTGATGTCCGTGAACTTCGCTTTGCCCCCGCCGGCTGTGAACAGCGCTTTGAGGTCGTCGATGTTCTTCTGCACGCAGACCGACTGGGTCGCCTGGGGCGGCATCCATTTGATCTGGGCGTCGATGTCCGCCGCCGTGATGGGGGTCGTCGTGGGGCAGCTGGCTGCCGGGGTCGCGGAGTCGTCAGGCGGCAGTCCGGAGTCCTTAAGGGGGAGCGGGGGCGCCGTCGACCGCAGGCACAGCGCTGTCGGTGGTGGAAGCCGAAGCCGGAGCGTCGGTGGACGACGAACAACCTGAGCTCACGGTGGCGGTCATGAGCCCGGTGAGGGCTGTGACGCTTGCGAGCACGAACAGCTTCTTGACGACCATGGGGCTTTGCCTTTCGCGACGGCCTTCGCCGAAGCTCGATTTTCGTGCGGACCTGACGCCGAAGGAGCGCTCAGGCAAGGGCCGTACCTAGCATGAGTCCCTACCCATGCACGTGCGTCTCAGGAGCCGGACCGTCGACGATCCAGCTCGCGCCTTCCCGGCCCCATGATTTTCGAAGGATCGCGCGGGGCCCGGCCCGGTATGTGAGGTGCAGCAGGGAGGGCTCGATGCGGAGTCACGCGCGCGTTCTCGTTGCGGTGGGCGGAGCGGCAGCCCTCGCCGTCGCCGTTCTTGCCTGTGGAAGCAGCGGGGCGAGCGATGCCAAGCCTCCGGCGGACGGCGTCGACGCGTCACCCGGACCCCTCGCGAATGGAC
>JANXXR010000514.1 GCA_025350525.1 Deltaproteobacteria bacterium | reverse complement strand
GAAGCAGCCTGATCGCGCCAACTCCGCGGAATTCAGTGGGGAACCGGCGCAGAACGCCCGCAGGGCTGAGTTAAGCGAGTACGGCCACTGTTCGCCTGGACCAAAGAATTGGCTCCCCGAGCTGGGTTCGAACCAGCGACCCACGGATTAACAGTCCGTTGCTCTGCCAGCTGAGCTATCGGGGAACAAGGCCCGGCGAAGGGGCGCGTTTGTAGCCGCGCTGCGAAGATGTGTCAAGGCGTCAGAAAGCCGCATAGACTGCCGGGCGTGCGCAAGCCAGAGCCGCTGCGGCAGGGAGATGCCGTCGAGGTGGTGGCGCCCTCCAGCGCCTTCGACCGCGAGCGCTTCCAGAGAGGCGTCGCGGCGCTGGGCGCGATGGGCTTCGCCCCGCGCTACCGCGAGGACATCTTCACCCAGGCCGGCCACCTGGCCGGCGACGACGCCCGCCGCGGCAGCGAGCTGCAGGCGGCCCTCCAAGGCGACGCCAAGGCGCTCATCCTCGCCCGCGGCGGCTACGGGCTGCTGCGCTTCGCGACGCAGCTCCAGAACATCCCGACCAAGCTCCTCATCGGCTACAGCGACGCCACCGTCCTCCACGAGCTCTGGTGGCGCGCGCAGATCCCTTCCATCCACGGCCCGATGTGCACGCAGCTCGGCGAAGACCCGACCGCCGTCGCCCGCCTCAAAGCGCTCCTGCGCGGCGAAGATCCGGGCGCCATCGACTTCGAGCCCCAGACGGCGCGCGGAGGCAGCGTCGAAGCTCCGCTTCGCGGGGGAAACCTCGCCACGCTGGCCTCGATGTGCGGCACGCCGCTGCAGCCGCACTTCAAGGACAGCCTCGTCCTCCTCGAGGACCTCAACGAGCCGCCCTATCGCCTCGACCGCCTGCTCACCCAGCTGCTCCTCAGCGGCGCGCTGGACGGCGCGCGAGGCTTCATCATCGGCGACCTGACCGTCCCAGGCGAAGACCCGCAGGGCCGGCCCGACGTGGTCGCCGAGCGCCTGCTTCCGCTCGGAGTTCCGCTCGTCTTCGGCGCGCCCTTCGGACACGCGGGCCGCAACCAACCGGTGGCGCTCGGGCTCCCGCACGCACTGGACCCGACCCAAGGCCGCCTTGTCCCGCTGGAGCGGCCGATCTGCTAAAGCCCAGCATCATGCGCATCTACCTGCTCGGCATCGCCGGAACCGGCATGGGCTCCTTCGCTGGCCTGCTGCGAAAAGCCGGCCACGAAGTCAAAGGCTCCGACGAAAACGTCTACCCGCCCATGAGCGACAAGCTGCGCGAGTGGGGCATCGCCACCGTCACGCCCTACGCGGCCGCCAACTTGAATCGGGCGGAGATCGATCTGGCCGTGGTCGGCAACGCGCTGCGGGCCGACAATGTCGAGGCCAAGGCCGTCCGCCGGCTGGGCATCCCGCACATGAGCTTTCCAGAGGCGCTGGAAGAACTCTTCCTCCAGACGCGTCACTCCGTCGTCGTTGCGGGCACGCACGGAAAGACCACCACCACCAGCCTGCTCGCCCAGGTGCTCTCGCATGCGGGGCGCGATCCGTCGCTGCTGGTCGGCGGCGTCCCGCTCAACTTCAACGAGGGCTTCCGGCTGGGCAAGGGCGAGCACTTCGTCCTCGAGGGCGACGAGTACGACACCGCCTACTTCGACAAGGGACCCAAGTTCCTCCACTACCGGCCGCGCACCGCCATCTTCACCGGCGCCGAGTTCGACCACGCCGACATCTACCGCGACACCGCCCACTACGAGAGCGCCTTCGAGAAGTTCTTCGCGCTCCTCCCCCAGGATGGCTACGCGGCGGCCTGCAGCGGATTCGCCAACTGGAAGCGGCTCGCGTCGTTTGCGAAGTGCAAGGTCGAATCGTACTGCGCGCAGGAGGACATCGAGGCCGACTGGAACTCGCGCTGGATGAACCTCGGCCCGGCCGGCGCGTCGTTCGAGGTCCACTACCGCAACACGAAAGAGATCCGGGTGACGCTGCCTGCCGCCGGCCGCCACAACGTCGAGAACGCGCTGGGCGTCTACGCCGCCTGCCGGGCGCTGGGCCTCAAGCCCGACGAGATCGCCGCCGGCTTCAAGACCTTCCGCGGCGTCAAGCGGCGGCAGGAGCTGCGCGGCGAATTGAAGGGCGTCGCGGTCATCGACGACTTCGCGCACCATCCGACGGCGGTGCGCGAGACCATCGCCGCGGTGGCCGCGCAGTATCCGGGGCGGAGGTTGGTGGCCGTCTTCGAGCCGCGCAGCAACACGGCGATGCGGAAGATCCACCAGGACGAATACGCGCACGCCTTCAAGGGCGCGGCCGAGGCGATCATCAGCCAGCCCACCGCCATCGCCAAGGTGCCCGAGGCGGAGCGCGTGGACGCGAAGAAGATGGTGGACGACATCGCCGCGGCGGGGACCAAGGCGCGCTGGATGGAGTCGCCCGACGCCATCGTCAAGGCGCTGACCACCGAGCTGCGCAGCGGCGACGTGGTGTTGGCCATGTCGAACGGCGCCTTCGGAGGACTGCACGACAAGCTGCTCAAGGCGCTTTCTTGAGCAAGCTGCTGGAGATCTGCGAGTGCGCCGCGCAGGCCGGCGCGCAGGTGCTGCGCGACTTGTACCAGCGCCCGCGCGACATCCACTTCAAGGGGCGCATCGACCTCGTCACCGACGCCGACAAGGCCGCGGAGGAGACGGTGCTGCGCGTTTTGCACGAGTGCGCGCCCGGCGTGGCCGTGCTGGCGGAAGAGAGCGGGGCGCACGCGGGCGCGGGGACCTTGCGCTTCATCGTGGACCCGCTCGACGGCACCACCAACTACGCGCATGGCCTGCCGCTCTTTGCCTGCACCGTCGCCGCCGAGGAGGACGGGAAGGCCATCGCGGGCTGCACCGTCGATCCGATGCGCGGCGAAGTCTTCAAGGCCGCCCGCGGCGAGGGCGCGTGGCTGGGCGAGCGGCGGCTCCAAGTCTCGCAGGCGACCGCGCTCGATCAGGCGCTCCTCTGCACGGGGTTTCCCTACGGCGATCGCGAGAAGCTGCCGCAGATGCTGGCCGCCTTTGCCCACTTCACCGAGCTCGCCCGCGGCACACGGCGGCTGGGCAGCGCGGCGCTCGACCTCGCCTACCTCGCGGCGGGGCGGCTCGACGGCTTCTGGGAGATCGGCCTCAAGGCCTGGGACGTGGCCGCGGGGCAGGTGCTGGTCGAGGAGGCGGGCGGACGGGTCACGCGCTTCGACGGCGGCCCGCTGCAGCTCTCGGGCGGCGAGATCGCGGCGGCGGGTCCGCACCTGCACGCCGCGATCCTGGAAGTGCTGCGGGCTACTTCTGCGCTGGAGCCGGAGCCGGCGTCGGCGTCGGATCCTTCTGCGCGTTGACGTCGTCGCGGCGGTTCTGCTTCCACGCCTCCTCGTCGTGACCGGTGGCCTTGGGCTTCTCGGAGCCGAAGCTGATCGAGGTGATCTGCTCGCGCTTGACCCCCAGGTTGTCGAGGTACTTCTTGGCGGCGTCGGCGCGGCGCTGGCCCAGGGCCAGGTTGTACTGCTCGGAGCCGCGCTCGTCGGCGTTGCCTTCGACGCGGAGCTTCAATTCGGGGTGGGCGGTGAGGATGCCGGCCACGTTGGTGAGCTTCTCCTGCGCGTCCTTGGTGAGCGTCGCCGAGTCGAACTCGAAGAAGACGCTGACGTTGCGCAGCTGCTCGAGCGCCTTGTCGAGCTCGGCCTGGCCCTGGGCGTGGAAGGCTTCGGCCGGCGTCACGGGCTTGGCGGCCTCGACGGCCTTGGTCTCCTCCTGCTTCGGCGCCTGCTCGACGGCGGCGTCGGGCTTGGCCGCCGCGTGGGTACAGGCGGCGAGGCCCGCGGCGACGGCGATGGAGAAGAGGTGTCCTCTGGTGTCCGACAGCTTCATGTGGGCCTCCGGCGTGCGGGAATGCGGCGCGAGCAGGGAACAAGCGCCGGGCCCTGCGTATGCCCGGCAGGCTGCACCGGCGCAAGGAAAAGCGCGCGAGATATTACGCCGCCAAAAAGTTGGGGCTCAAACGATTTCGTTCAGCGCAGCATGAAGTAGAGGGCGATGCCCAACCACGCCGCCCGTCGCCCGACGCCGC